>PCXJ01000016.1 GCA_002787615.1 Alphaproteobacteria bacterium CG11_big_fil_rev_8_21_14_0_20_44_7 | reverse complement strand
TGATTCTGCTCATGCTCAGCGTCTTTATGATTATATGAGCAAATTATGGTTTATGCCGGCTACGCCGATTCTTTCTAATGGCGGGACAAATCGCGGTATGCCGATTTCATGCTTCCTCAATGAAACTCAAGATAGCTTGGGCGGCATTGTGGATTTGTGGAATGAAAATGTTTGGCTTGCAAGCCGTGGCGGTGGAATTGGCAGTTATTGGGGCAATTTGCGTTCAATCGGTGAGGGTGTGCGCGGTAATGGTAAAACCTCTGGCGTTATTCCTTTCTTGCGCGTGCAGGATTCGCTCACTCTGGCGATTTCTCAAGGTTCATTGCGTCGTGGTAGCTCGGCTGTGTATATGCCAATCTGGCATCCTGAAATTGAAGAATTTATAGAAATTCGCCGTCCAACCGGAGGCGATCCAAATCGCAAAACATTAAATATTCATCATGGTATTGTTATTACTGATGAATTCATGGAAGCTGTGGAAAGTGACGGCGAGTGGCATTTAAGAAGCCCGAAAGATAACCATGTAGTAGATACTGTCAAAGCGCGTGACTTATGGGTCAAGCTGCTGACTTCGAGGATTGAAACCGGCGAGCCGTATATGCTTTTCATAGATGCGGTGAATCGGGCAATTCCTGAGCATCACAAGCAGCTTGGCCTTGAGGTCAAAACTTCGAACCTATGTAGCGAAATTACTCTGCCAACAGGTGATGACCATCTCGGCAAAAGCCGCACGGCGGTATGTTGCTTAAGCTCAATGAATTTGGAAACTTATGACGAGTGGAAAGATGATAAAGGTTTTGTTGAAGATGTAATGCGCTTTTTGGATAATGTTTTGCAAGATTTTATCGATACTGCGCCTGAATCTATGGCGCGCGCAACATATTCGGCCTTGCGGGAACGCTCGGTTGGTTTGGGTGTGATGGGCTTCCATTCATATCTGCAAAAGAAAATGATTCCGTTTGAATCGGTAATGGCAAAAGTCTGGAATAAAAAGATATTTGAACATATCCGCCAAGAAGCTGATGCGGCCTCACTCAAATTGGGTGAAGAGCGCGGGCCTTGCCTTGATGCGGAAGAATGCGGTTCAAAAGAGCGCTTCAGCAACAAAATGGCAATCGCGCCAACCGCGAGTATTTCAATTATTGCCGGAAATTCTTCTCCGGGGATTGAGCCGGTTGCAGCAAATAGTTTTGTGCAAAAAACTCTGACCGGTTCATTTACCGTGAAAAACAAATATTTGAGAAAAATATTGCAGGATAATAACGCTGATGATGAAGATACATGGGCTTCGATTTCTTCAGGCGAGGGTTCTGTTCAGCATTTGGATTTCTTAACGCAAGACGAAAAAGACGTGTTCAAAACAGCTCAGGAAATTGACCAGCGTTGGGTGGTTGAACATGCCGCAGACCGCGCCATGTTTATCTGTCAGGCGCAAAGTGTTAACTTGTTTATGCCCGGTAATGTAAGTAAGCGTGAATTGCATCAAGTGCATTTCGCTGCTTGGAAAAAGGGAGTGAAATCTCTTTATTATTGCCGTTCAACCTCAATTCAGCGCTCAGACAAGGTGTCCCATAAGGTAGGGGAGTTGCAACTTGAAATGAGCCTGAAGCAGCCGCATGACGGCAATAAGTATGATGAGTGTCTTGCTTGTCAATAATCCAATAACAAAAACAGAGAGTAAAAAATGGCTACAACAACAACAAAGAAAGCTCCGGCGAAAAAAGCTGCTCCTAAAAAGGCAGTAGCGAAGAAACCGGCGGCAAAGAAGGCTGCTCCTAAAAAGGCAGTAGCGAAGAAACCGGCGGCAAAGAAACCGGCGGCGAAAAAAGCAGCTCCTAAAAAAGCGGCAGCGAAGAAACCTGCGGCAAAAAAAGCAGCTCCTAAGAAACCTGCTGCAAAGAAGCCTGCTGCAAAGAAGCCTGCGGCGAAAAAAGCAGCTCCTAAAAAAGCGGCAGCGAAGAAACCGGCAGCGAAGAAACCGGCAGCGAAGAAACCTGCTGCGAAAAAGAAAAAATAACTTTTTGGTTTTAATCTGTGAGTCTGTTATAGATGGGCTCACAGTACCAATTTAAGAATTACTGTTGGTAAGTAACCAGCGGGGGGAACAAAGGGAGAATAAGTAAATGTCATTGCTAGAATCAGATCCGATTTATAAACCGTTCAACTATCCATGGGCATATGATGCGTGGCTAATGCAGCAGCGCATTCACTGGCTGCCTGAGGAAGTACCGTTGGCGGATGATGTGCGCGACTGGAAAAAGACAATAACCCCATCAGAAAAATACCTCCTCACTCAAATTTTCCGCTTCTTCACGCAAAGTGATATAGAAGTGAATAACTGCTATATGCGCAAATATTCCAACGTGTTCAAGCCAACCGAAGTGTGCATGATGCTTTCTGCGTTTTCTAATATGGAAACTGTGCATATCGCTGCGTACAGCCATCTGATTGATACTCTGGGGCTGCCGGAAGTGGAATATCAGGCATTTCTGAAATATAAGGAAATGAAAGATAAATATGATTATATGCAGCAATTCGGCGTGGAAACCAAAGAAGATATTGCCAAAACTCTGGCAGTTTTCGGCGCATTTACCGAAGGTTTGCAGCTTTTCGCCTCATTTGCAATTTTGATGAACTTCCAACGCTTCGGAAAAATGAAAGGTATGGGACAAATTATCGCATGGTCGGTGCGTGATGAATCTTTGCATACTGAATCTATCATCAAGCTATACCGTACATTTCTAAAAGAAAATCCGGAAATTGAAACCGAAGAATTTAAACATGATATATACAAAATTTGTGAAACCATCGTGACTCACGAAGATGCGTTCATCGAACTTTCATTCGGCATGGGCGAAGTGCAGGGGCTCACCGAAGCGGAAGTGAAGAAATATATTCGCTTTATCGCCAACCGCCGCCTGATGCAGCTTGGCTTGCAGCCGATATATCAAAATATCGAGCGCAACCCGCTACCGTGGATGGATGAGATTATGAACGGTGTCGAACATACGAATTTCTTTGAGAACCGCGTAACCGAATACACCAAAGCGGCGACAACTGGCACTTGGGACGAGGCATTCGCTTAAGGAAGCTTTTACTTAGTTTCTTATATTGTTGAACTTCGGCTTCGGATTTAGTTATGTACCTTAGTGTACACTCCTAAATCCTGACCTTGTTCGCCTAATAGAATTCTAAGCTAGAGACTTCCTAGAGTTTTATTGTTAGTCTACGAGTCGCAGTTATAAATCTTAAGCACCTACCTAACCTTGCTGGAAGCTGCCTGCTCTTGCTGTCTATGTTCTTCAACAGCATATCCCGGGCCATTAGGCTCGGTAGTGCTAGTGCTAGGTGAATCCGGTTTAAGTGCCTCTTTTGCTTCTATTTGCGCCTTCACCATATTGCCCGCTTCTTTAACTTTCTCAAGGTCAGTTTGAACTCCATAGGTCAATTCACGGCCTTCCAGAGCGTATTTCAATTTATGATCAGCATATCTCAAAAACTCTACCGGTTTTGCTGAGGCATATATTTCTTCTGGTATAAAAGGTTCTGTAGAATTATCTTCGTGGATAATTGTTTTGCCATCTTTTGATACATACATGCCACCGGGTGGTGTGTTATGTATAATTTCTGGGTTGGATGAAACCAGCTTGGCATCCGGAAAGAGAGTTTTGGCAGTTATTTCTTTTAAATTCTTAATAGAATATCTTGCCGTATCACCATGTCCCCAATCTTCAAGTTGAATATTTTTACCTATCTGCTCTTGAAGGGCAGGGTATAGGTTTGGGTAGGTTTCTGTGATTTTTTGAGTGAGAAAAGCGTCATTTGCATAAACATCAAATGAGCCATCTTTGCCAAATTTAGGTTCTAAAGTTTCAGTCATTGTTAAATTCCTTTAATGGTTATGATGTTGAACGGGGGAAGTGTATCAAGAAAATATTTCAGATTTATGACTAATGACTAAGTTTTCATAATCTCTTAACCATTTTAGCATAGAATCTATATTATGAAGCGAGGTTTCACATTAGTTGAGCTATCTATTGTTCTGGTGATTATAGGGCTGTTGATTGGTGGGGTTTTGGTAGCGCAGAGTTTGATTGAAACCGCGAAGGCGCAGAAAACAATCAATCTTTTGCAGCAAGTGCATTGGATGGCGTATGATTTTAAGCAAAAGTTCAGATATTATCCGGGTGATTTGCCAAATGCTTATACCATGTTTGGTGCAGATTGCGGGACTAATACAACTGCAACCGGCTATGGAACGGCAGGGCTGGGCTGCAATGGAACGGGAAACGGCTCAATAAGCTGGGGGAATCCCAATAATGAGGTGCCGATTGCTAGCATGCATCTATATCAGGCGGGGTACATAAAAGAGCAGCTGGTGCATTATAATACGATTAAAACATGGATTCCCGGGCAAACAGGAATCAGCACGCCATTTAAAGACGCGTCTTTGGCTATTGTTGCTAGCTCGACATACAATCCTGTGACGGCGGCTTATGCTCTGCAAATAGGTAGACCTAATACGAGCGGTTGCCAGCCTTTATGTGCAGGGGCAATAAAGCCGCAAATGCAATATTCTATTGATAGCAAAATCGATGACGGCTTGCCTAATTCTGGTAAGATATGGGGCAGGCTTTCCCTTTATGTTAATTGTGTGGAGGATATTGGCGGCGGTGTCTTAAATTATAAAGTCAGCCAAGATAGTGAAGTATGCCAGCTATTTTCCTATTTACCCGAAGAATATCTCTAGCTTAACGCATAATTAACTAATATATCCCAGAATGTTAGGTATGAAAAAAGGATTCACACTTGTTGAGATGTCGTTGGTTCTGGTGATTATCGGCATATTGATAGGCGTTTTTGTGATAGGTGAAGAGATTGTTGAAAATGCCCGCATAAACCGCGTGATTGCGCAATTGAACCAATATAATGCGGCGATTAGTGATTTTAAGCAAACTTATGACCAGCTTCCGGGGGATTTTAGTAAAGCTACCAAGCTATGGGGAAGCGTAAGTGGAAGTTGCTTGCATGTGCCGGGAACGGGAACGCAAACCTGTGATGGTAATGGCAATGGGTCTGTAGAATATGATAATACGGCAGAGCCGTTTCGCCAATGGCAACATATGTATCTCGCGGGGATAATACAAGAGAGTTATACTGGTGCATCCACTGCCAGCTCAGGTTCATATGGGCTATCTAAGGCCGGAGTTAATGTACCGCGTGCCGCGCATGAAGAGGAAAGTGTGATTCAGATGATGTATGTAACTTCTGCTGCAACTTGGGCGGGTAGCAGAGACAGGCATGCATACTTTATTGGAAATGCGGAGAACTACACGGGATATGTGGGTAGATGGCATGGGGTTTCATTCACGCCGGTTGCGATGATGTCGTTAGATACAAAGCTGGATGACGGAATGCCCTATCAAGGCGAGGTGTTGAACATGAATGGTTCGGGCTATACACCAAATTGCACAGGTGGTGTGTATAACAGCGTTGCCGAGTATGACACTAGCTATGATGATCTGGCATGTGTGGCAATTATTGACGCTAAGTTTTATTAGACGCTAAATGCGTTAAATAGATTCCTCAATCACATATATCGGGCGGTTTTTGGATTCACGGTATATTCTGCCGATATATTCGCCCAAAACGCCAAGGCTCAGCAATTGAATGCCACCGAGGAATAATATCATCACCATGATGGATGTATAACCCGGCAAATTATTGCCATAAATCAGGGTTCTGAGCAAGATTATCGAGCCATATATAAATGCGAAAATGGAAATGGTTGCGCCGATATATGTCCAGATGCGCAAGGGCAGGGTGGTGAATGAAAATATGCCATCGAGCGCGAAACGCCATAATTTCCAATAATTCCATTTAGTTTGTCCGGCAGCGCGCTCCGGCCTGTCAAAGAAAATTGTGGTGGTGGTGTAGCCCGACCATGCGAAGATGCCTTTCATAAAGCGGGTGCGTTCTGTCATTTTTTTGATAGTCTCAACAACCATCCTATCCATCAAGCGGAAATCTCCTGTGTTTTCGGGGATTTTTACATGGCTCACCTTCTGCATAAGCTTGTAAAAGGCTCCGGCAGATTTGCGTTTAAGCCAGCCTTCGTCACGGCTGCGCCTTGTTGCCAGAACAACTTTGAAGCCTTGCTGCCATTTCTCGACCATTTCGGGGATTAGCTCCGGCGGGTCTTGTAAATCAGCATCAATCGGAATCACGGCATCGCCTTTTGAGCTATCTAGCCCTGCAGTAAGTGCAGCCTCCTTGCCGAAATTGCGGGAAAGGCGCAAACCCCGAACCTGCTTGTTATTTTCAGTATAATAGGTGATTTTTTGCCAAGTATCATCTGTGCTGCCGTCATCCACGCAGATTATTTCCCAATTTCCCACGCTATCAAGAATCGGGGTGATGCGCGTGAAAAATTGCTCAATCACTTCAGTTTCATTGTGCATCGGAACGATGACGGATATCAGAGAATTTTCTTTGTTCATTGGGCTTTTTCCTATTGCACCCACCAGCTTACTATGCTAATCCGTTCTCCACAACGAAATTTGGAAATGTCATGGCAAAAAAACTTAACACCAAAGAACTTTCGCGCAGATATGTAACGGCTATATTTGAATTGGCGAAATCTTCCGGTGCTCTTTCCAAAGTTGCAAAAGATTTGGATGAGGTGCAAAGCCTGCTTTCTACCAGTGAAGTTCTCAAAGCAATGATAAATTCTCCGATTGTAAGCGCCGAGCAACAGATGATTGCCGTTGAGCAAATCTCTGAGAAAGGTAAGTTTGATGCGCTAACCAGAAATTTCCTAACCGTGGTGGCAAAAAATAGAAGATTGAAATATTTGGCTGAAATTATCACAGCGTTTAAGAAAAAAATCTCAGAAGATAATAATGAAATTCAGGCAGAGGTGATTTCTGCGGTTCAGCTTTCTGATGCAATGGTAAATAAAATCAAGAAAGAGCTTTCTGCCGAAACCGGTAAGAAAGTGGAGCTTGAAACGCAAATTGATGCTGAAATCGTTGGCGGACTGATTATCAAAATCGGCTCAAAAATGTATGATTATTCGGTAAAATCGCGCTTAAACAAATTACGCAACGATCTAAGGCAGGCTTCATGATTATGGTGGTTGAAAAAGAAACCAAACCGCAAGCTATAAGTGAAGACGAAATCGTCAGGGTTACTATATGCTCATCTCTCAAACCTGAGCAGGATGTGATTAATGAAGTTGCAAAATTTGCAGAAGAGAAAACGAATAAAAAAGTAATTGTTGATTGTGAAATAGATGGCGATATTATCAGCGGCCTGATAATCAAGTTTGACGGTGAAATTTACGATCATTCAATAAAAACCAAAAACGGTGTGTTGAAAGATCAACTGAGAAAAATTAACGCAAAACGAAACTAAATAAAACAAAACTAAAAATAACAAGTAGAGGCAAAATACAATGGCACTTAAAGCAGCAGAAATTTCTGACGTATTAAAAAAGCAAATCAATGATTACAAAAATTCAGTAGCACTGGCAGAGGTGGGGCAGGTTGTCTCCGTGGGTGACGGTGTGGCTCAGGTTTATGGTCTGGATAATGTGCAGGCTTCCGAGCTTGTGGAATTCTCAAGCGGCGTGGTCGGAATGGCACTCAACCTTGAGGCAGATTCTGTAGGTATCGTGATTTTCGGTGATGACCGTGACGTTGTTGAAGGCGAAACCGTAAAACGTACAGGCCGTATTGTTGACGTTCCTGCAGGAATGGGAATGCTTGGCCGCGTTGTAGACGGTCTTGGTAACCCAATTGATGAAAAAGGCGAGCTGAAAAATGTTAAACGTACTCTGGTGGAAGTTAAAGCACCGGGGATTATTGAGCGTAAATCCGTGCATGAGCCGATGCAAACCGGAATTAAGGCGATTGATTCACTTATCCCGATTGGCCGTGGTCAGCGTGAACTTATTATTGGTGATCGCCAAACCGGAAAAACTACAATCGCGATTGATACAATCATCAACCAAAAAGCGATTAATGATAATGCCAAAGATGATTCGGAAAAACTTTTCTGTATCTATGTTGCGATTGGGCAAAAACGCTCAACCGTTGCGCAAGTTGTCAAACGTCTGGAAGATGCCGGAGCGCTGGAATATACTATTGTGGTGGCGGCAACTGCTTCCGACCCTGCGCCGTTGCAATTCCTTGCGCCATATACAGGCTGCACAATGGGTGAGTTCTTCCGTGATAGCGGCAAGCATGCGCTGATTGTTTATGATGATTTGTCAAAGCATGCGGTGGCTTATCGCCAAATGTCATTGCTACTTCGCCGTCCACCGGGGCGTGAAGCTTATCCTGGTGACGTTTTCTATCTGCACTCACGCTTGCTTGAGCGCGCCGCGAAAATGTCTGATGATGAAGGTGCGGGTTCGCTTACAGCTCTGCCGATTATTGAAACGCAAGCTGGTGACGTATCTGCATATATTCCAACCAACGTGATTTCGATTACTGATGGTCAGATTTTCCTTGAAACTGAATTATTCTATAAAGGTATTCGTCCGGCGGTGAATGTTGGCTTGTCTGTATCTCGTGTTGGTTCTGCCGCACAGATTAAGGCGATGAAACAGGTTGCGGGTTCGATTAAGCTGGAACTGGCGCAATATCGTGAAATGGAAGCTTTCGCGCAGTTTGGTTCTGATCTTGACGCAGCAACACAAAAATTGCTGGGACGCGGTGAGCGCCTGACACAGCTTTTGAAGCAGCAACAATATTCACCACTGAAAGTGGAAGAGCAAGTTGCGGTGATTTATTCCGGTGTGAAAGGTTATCTGGATAAAATCCCGGCGAATAAGGTCAATGAATTTGAAAAAGAGCTTCTTCGTAGCTTGCGCAGTTCAAATAAAAAGCTTCTGGAAGATATCCGTATTGCCGGAAAGCTGGAAGAAAAAACCGAAAAAGAACTGGTGAAAGTTATCGAGATTGTTCAAAAGATGTTTACAAACTAATCACTGATTGATGAGAAATGGCTAATTTAAAAGACTTAAAAAACCGGATTAAGAGTGTTAAATCCACTCAGAAAATCACTAAGGCGATGAAGATGGTTGCGGCTGCCAAGCTGCGCCGTGCGCAGGAGCGTGCGGAATCTTCGCGTCCATATAGTGAAAAAATGTCTGAAATGGTGGCCTCGCTCGCAACGAATGCCTCAGTTTCGCCGGATAAAAAAAGCCTGCTTAGCGGTAGCGGAAAAATTGATACGCATCTGGTGATTGTAGCCACTTCCAGCCGTGGATTGTGCGGCGGCTTCAATAGCTCAATTTCCAAAGCTGCAATGGTGAAAATCAACCGCCTTGTCAATGAAGGCAAAAAAGTAAAAATCCTTTGTATCGGACGCAAAGGCTATGACTCGATAAAACGCTTCCACAAAGAAAAGGTGCTGGAAGTTATTGAAGATGTTCAAAAAAACGGGGTTAATTACACCGATGTTGACCAAATTTCAAAAAAGATTATCGAACTGTTTTTTGCAGGTGAATTTGATGTTTGCACGATTTTCTATAATAAATTTGAATCAGCAATTGCGCAAATCGTCACCGAACAGCAGCTAATCCCGCTTGAAATTGATGCAGAAGCGGCGGCCTCAGTGCCTCAGGATGCGGTGTTTGAATATGAGCCGGAAGAAGAAGAAATTCTGGATTCGTTATTGCCAAAAAATCTTTCCGTACAAATTTTCAGCGCATTGATTGAAAATCAGGCTTCGGAAATGGGCGCGAGAATGACGGCAATGGATAATGCAACGCGCAATGCGGGAGATATGATAGACAAGCTGACACTGGTTTATAACCGCACACGTCAGGCCGCGATTACCACGGAGTTGATTGAAATTATTTCCGGCTCGGAGGCATTGTAGGAGCTAGAAACTAGGATTTAGAGAAATAAAAAAAACAAGGACAAAAAAATGGCAACTAAAAAAACAACAAGTAAGACAACCAAAAAAACAGTAGCAAAAAAAGCCCCTGCGAAGAAGGTAACACCAAAAGCGGCAGCAAAAGCTCCTGCAAAAGCGGTGGCAAAATCTTCGTCAAAAGTAACCAAGCTTCCGGTGAGAAGTGGTTTGAAGGGAGTTGTAACTCAGGTTATCTCTGCGGTTGTTGATGTGAAATTTGACGGTGCATTGCCTAAAATTTTGAATGCGCTGGAATGTGAAAATCACGGCAAACGTTTGGTGATGGAAGTTGCGCAGCATTTGGGTGAAGGTACGGTTCGTGCAATCGCGATGGATTCTACCGATGGTCTGACTCGTGGCGTTGAAGTGTTTGATACAGGTGCGCCGATTTCCGTTCCGGTTGGGCCGGAAACCTTGGGAAGAATTTTCAACGTTATCGGTGAAGAAATTGACGGTCTTGGCGAATGCAAAACCAAGCAAAACGCGCCAATTCATAATGTTGCCCCGCCATTTGCCGACCAATCAACCGAAAGTGAAATCCTCGTAACCGGTATTAAAGTTATCGACTTGCTAGCACCTTATGCCAAGGGCGGTAAGATTGGTTTATTTGGTGGTGCGGGCGTTGGCAAAACCGTTTTGATTATGGAACTTATCAATAACATCGCGAAAGCGCATGGTGGTTATTCCGTGTTCGCTGGCGTGGGTGAGCGTACTCGTGAGGGTAATGACCTTTACCACGAAATGATGGATTCCGGCGTTATCAATATTGAAGATCAAACCAAATCAAAAGCAGCGCTGGTTTATGGCCAGATGAATGAGCCTCCCGGTGCGCGTGCGCGTGTTGCGTTGACAGGTTTGACGATGGCGGAATATTTCCGTGACCAAGAAGGGCAAGACGTGCTTTTCTTCGTTGATAATATTTTCCGTTTCACTCAAGCCGGTTCGGAAGTTTCTGCGCTACTTGGGCGTATTCCTTCTGCGGTGGGCTATCAGCCGACACTTGCAACCGATATGGGTGCTTTGCAGGAGCGTATTACATCAACCAATAAAGGCTCGATTACATCTGTGCAGGCGGTTTATGTTCCTGCGGATGATTTGACCGATCCTGCTCCGGCAGCTTCATTTGCCCATTTGGATGCAACCACCGTTCTTTCACGCCAAATTGCTGAGCTTGGTATTTATCCTGCGGTTGACCCGCTCGATTCCAGCTCACGTATTCTTGCGCCTGAAATCATCGGGGAAGAGCATTATACAATTGCGCGTGAAGTTCAACGTGTTCTGCAAACTTACAAATCATTGCAAGATATCATCGCGATTCTTGGTATGGATGAGCTTTCTGAGGAAGATAAGCTGGTGGTGGCGCGCGCTCGTAAGATTCAGCGTTTCTTATCACAGCCATTCTTCGTGGCAGAAGTTTTCACCGGTTCACCGGGTAAGCTTGTTTCGCTGAAAGATACAATCGAAGGCTTTAAAGGTTTGGTCGAAGGTAAATATGACCATCTGCCGGAAGGGGCTTTCTATATGGTCGGCAACATGGCAGAAGCAGAAGAAAAAGCTGCGAAACTGGCTAAGGAAGCGGCTTAATGGCGTTAAACTTAGAAATCATAACGCCTGATGAGGTGATATTCTCCGGAGAAGTAGCGATGGTTGTTGCTCCGGGTGCAGAAGGTGAGTTTGGTGTTTTGCCAAATCATGCCCCGCTTATTGCCGAGTTGCAGCAAGGTGAGCTGCGGATTTATGATAAGGTGGAAGCCGCAAAGCCCGCGCAAATCTTCAAGACAGAGGGCGGCTTTGTGCAAGTTATGGGCACAAAATGCACCATATTGAGCGATAAGATAGCTGCCGAATAGTAGCTTTTTAATTAATCCTGCTTCAAGCGCTCGTATTATCCCCAACGTCACCCCGCATTCATTGTGGGGTCTGGGTGTTAATTCTGATGTTATATATGGCCACGGATTGCGCAACGAGTTGCAATGACGGTGTCTGTGATGTGCAAAGATGCAAAAAAAATGCTTGCATTTTGTGGCGGGTTTGCATTATATTGCGTTAAGTTTTATTAACATCGCGAGGTTTTTTATGAGAAATGATCCATTTGACGGGATAGCAAATATTGAACAAGCCAGAAGCATTTTGCGCCACAGCGCAGAAAGCGGGGTGGATGTTAGCGCTGAATTTCTGGAAGCTGCAACCAGAATTTTTGAGGTACAAGGGCAAGGAAACCCTGCGGTATTGGCAAATCGTGAATTGTATGATTTGCAAAGGGAATCTGGTGTTGCGCCAACTGCTAATTTTACCGATGTGCCGGTGCAGCCATCACCATTAGAAGCTCCGGTTATATCCGCCGCAGTTTCGCCGAATCGTGATTATAGCACAAAAGATGAGTATCCGATTGAGTTGCATATTGGTTCGGATTACCCCACCATACAGGCTTTTCTTGCGAGCAATGATTATCGCGGGTGTGTTAAGGGTGATTTGGTAAGATTTAAAACCGTGGATGATTTTAACCTATGTCTGCAAGTAGCAGATAGGGATTCAGTTTGGCTGTTGCTAGACGAAATGCAGGAGCAATCCGGTGCGAAATTTAGCATGGATTTAGGTGAGATATTGAATGAAGCGCAACGAATTGAAGACGCTGCGATGAGCAGGGGTGCTCATCACGTAGTCCCCGGAACGCGCTAAACAAAGCTATACGGGTCAATATCAATTTTCATTTTGATTGAGGGCGGGAGATGGGTTTTCTCCGTCCAGTTTTTGATATATTTCTGGATATTGATATTACGCGCAGTTTTGATAATCAGCCGATGGCGATGCTGCCCGCGTAAATAGCTCATCGGGGCAGGGGCAGGCCCTAGCACCTCGACATTATCCGATTTAGGCGCGGCGAGCGCTAGCTTGGAAATATAATTTCCAACCAGTTTTTCATTTTTTCCACTCAGCACAATCGTGGCTAAACGCCCAAATGGCGGCATGCCAAATTTCTCGCGCTCGGCAAGTTGTGATTTGATAAACTTATTGCGCTCTTCACCAATCAGCGCGGCAATGGCAGAATTCTCCGGCATATAGCTTTGAATCAATACCTTGCCGACATCGCTTTCCCGTCCGGCGCGTCCTGCCACCTGATGCATAAGCTGATAAGTGCGCTCCATTGCCCGCAAATCTCCGCCTTCCAGCCCTAAATCAGCATCGACAATCCCGACAAATGCAAGCTTGGGGAAGTGATGCCCTTTGGCAATCATCTGCGTACCGACCAGAATATCAATTTCATGATTCCCCATTTTTGTTACTATCTCATCAGCTTTTTTGATGGAATCAGAAGCCAAAACCTCAACCCGTGCTGATGGGAAGCTATTCTTTACCTCCTCATAAATTCGCTCAACACCGGGGCCGCACGGATGCAGCTTTTCCTCCGCCTCGCAAGCAGGGCAGGCTTCGGGCACAGAACCACGGAATCCACAATGATGGCATTCCAATGATTTATGACTTTTATGCAAAACCAGCCATGCAGTGCAGTTTGGGCATTGCACGCGATAGCCGCAAGCACGGCACAGGAGTAAAGGCGCATAACCACGGCGGTTGAGGAAAAGCACAGATTGCTGCTTCTTCTCAAGTGCCTGAGTGAGTTCTTCTTTTAGAGTGTGAGATAAGAATTCATCAGCAGGCAGTTTTTCCAGCCGCATATCAATCACATTGATTTTCGGCAAATGTGCGCCGCCAAAACGCTCCGGCAGATGCAGCAGCTCATATTTGCCATCATCGACATTATGCATGGTTTCCAGCGAAGGCGTGGCGGAGGCAAGCACAATTGGGATATGCTCAATCGAAGCGCGGACAACTGCCATATCGCGCCCGTGGTAAATCACCCCTTCCTCCTGCTTGTAGGATTGTTCATGTTCTTCGTCGACAACAATCAGCCCAAGATTGTTGAAGGGCAAAAAAAGAGCTGAGCGTGCGCCGACAATTAGATTAGTTTTACCTTCGGCAACATCCAGCCAAGTTTCGCGGCGCTGCTTCGGGGTGCGAGCCGAATGCCAAACCCCAGGCTCAACCCCAAAGCGTTGACGAAAGCGCTCCAGCCATTGATATGAGAGCGCGATTTCGGGAAGTAAAACCAGCGCTTGCTTGCCCTCGTTCAAAGCCTCGTCAATTGCTTCAAAATATACCTCGGTTTTGCCGGAACCGGTTACGCCATCCAGCAAGGTTGCGCAATATTTGGCGTTGCTAACCTTTGCGCGTAATATTTTCGAGATTTCATCTTGCGTTTCGGTTAGCCCTGTCAGGGTGAAATCAGGTATTATCGGCTCATGCTTGTTGCGTTTGCCGCCAAACTTCACGCTCATACACATTTTCAAAACATTGCCGATATGCGAAAGATTATACGCCGCTACCCATTCGATAAATTTTAGCAGATTTTCATTTAATGCTGGGAGGTCGGGCTTATCCTCAATTTTTTTGATTTTATATTCCTCAACTTCGCTCTCGCCTTTGCCCCAAACCACGGCTAGTTTTTTTGAGCCACGAAAGGGAACATTGACAAAATCTCCGCGCATAAGCGGGATATCCGAAACATAATCAAACGGTTCGTCAACATTTAGCGGCAGCAGAATTTTATATACTTGCATATTAAATGCCTTGTTAAATGCCTTGTCTTTCTACCGAGTGAATGGAAGATTTTGCGCGCAGACTGGCGATAATTATATTCAAATGGCGGGCGCTCTTGACCCCGATATCAACAAATAATTCAAAGAAATCCTGCGAGCGATTGACGATTTTTAAATTGGTGATATTCCCCATATCTTTGGCGATAACATTGGTGAGCGTGGCAAGCGCACCTGATTCATGTGATAAAATAACCCGCAATCTGCCGATGTGCATTTGCTCGCTATCATCAACATTTTCCCATGAAACCTCAATCCAGCGCTCAGGTGTATCAGCGAAATTCTCCAGCGTTTCGCAATCAGAAGTGTGGATGGTTATGCCTTTTCCCGTGGTGACGATGCCAACAATTTTATCGCCGGGGAGTGGGTGGCAGCATCCGGCAAAATGCACAGCCATTCCCGGCATCAGCCCTTTTATCGTAATTGCATCCTCGCGTTTATCCTTGCCCTTGTCACGCGTGAAGAAGAAGAATGATTTCTTTTTCTTCTTTTTATTATCCTTATGTTCGGGATGGACTGCATCCAAAACTTGCCCACGAGTGATTAAACCTTCGCCGATTTCAGCATATAAATCGTCATATTCCTTCTTCTTGAATTTTTGTAGTGCCGGTTTTAATTCGTTCTCATGTTTGATTTCAAAACCTTCATTGGCAAAATATTTATTGATGATGGCGCGACCTAAGCTTAAATATTCATCACGCTGCTGCACACGTACGAATTTGCGGATTTCAGCTCGTGCTTTTCCCGTAACGACAAAGCGTTCCCATGTGGGGGAAGGAGTTTGCGACTTGGAGCGGATGATTTCTACCTGATCGCCATTTTCCAACTGATGGCGAAGCGGTACAATCCGTCCATTCACCTTTGCGCCAGTGCAATTATAGCCAACTTGCGAATGCACCGCGAAGGCGAAATCTACAGGGGTTGACCCACGCGGTAGGGCGATAATATCGCCTTTCGGGCTGAAGCAAAAAACCTGATCATGATACATTTCAAGTCTGGTATGTTCGAGAAATTCTTCAGGGTTGGTGGAGTGAGAGAGGATATCTAGAAGTTCCCTAATCCAGCGATATTCCGTTCCCTCGCGTAATGCCTCGGCATCCTGCTTATAGCTCCAATGCGCTGCTACACCAAGCTCTGCTACCTCATGCATATCATAAGTTCTGATTTGTATTTCAATCGGCTGTTTTTCCGGCCCGATAATTGTTGTGTGCAAAGACTTATAGCCATTCGATTTTGGCGTTGAGATGAAGTCGCGAAAACGCTCCGGCACAACATGATAGCTCGAATGCAAAATCCCCAACACATGGTAGCACTCCTGCACGTCATTTACGAAAATGCGGAAAGCAATAATATCGGCAAGCTGCTCAAAGCTGATATTCTTGCGCTGCATCTTGTTCCAGATGGAGCAGGGCTTTTTTTCGCGTCCGGTTATCTCAATCTTTATTCCCGCTTCACTCAATTTATCGGAGATTTCTTTGATAGTGCGCTGCACGCCTTTTACGCCTTTTTCGCGCAGAAATTTCAGGCGGTTGATGATGGACTCCCGAACATCCGGATGGAGAATAGCAAAACTCAAATCCTGCAATTCATCTTTAATTTGCTGGATACCGATGCGCTCGGCCAATGGCGCATATATATCAATTGTTTCCTGTGCGATGCGCTTACGCTTTTTCGGCGGGACGTGGCGGATGGTGCGCATATTATGCAGGCGGTCAGCCAGTTTGACCAAAAGCACGCGGATATCCTCCGACATGGCGACTAGCAATTTACGGAAATTCTCAGCCTGCTTGACGCTCTCCGTATCGGATTTTAGCTCAAGCTGGGTAAGTTTTGTAACTCCGTCAACAAGGCGGGCGACTACATCGCCAAATTCTTTTGTGAGCTCATCAAGTGTAACCTCGGTATCTTCTACCGTATCATGCAGCAAGGCGGTGATTATGCTTGCCATATCAAGTTTTAGCTCAGTCAGCACGATTGCGACATTTATCGGATGGGTGAAATATGGTTCACCGGAGGCGCGGATTTGCTTGCTGTGCGCTTTCTCACCGAATTTCAGGGCTTTATCGAGCAGCGCTTTGTCATATTCCGGAAAATATGCTGCGACTTTCTTATGTAGTTTTTTTGATAAATCTTCAATCGTTGCCATCGGGATAATATAATCCCAAATGCATAATATAGCAATATTCTATGAGGGTATTGGGGGCTTTGAAGGTAGTGGATTTATTTAGTCATCAAGGTCAGCGATATCTTCGTCACCGAA
>PCXJ01000110.1 GCA_002787615.1 Alphaproteobacteria bacterium CG11_big_fil_rev_8_21_14_0_20_44_7 | reverse complement strand
AAATGCTCACCTCAGCCTAACTTCTGTAATCTGCGTTTATTGATATATATTGATGGGTTAAATCGCAAGTCCAAATTATGGCTTTGCCATTACCTACGCCGACATCCACGCAAATCTTCAATTCCTGATTTTTCATATAGGCTGAAACTTTTTCCTCATCATAGGATGGTGCAGCTTTCCCCTTTTCTGCGACCAGCAATTCCCCAAATTTGATGGAAAGCTTATCGCGTTCCGCCGCTTCGCCGGATTTTCCGACTGCCATTACAACTCTTCCCCAGTTAGCATCCTCTCCGGCAATTGCGGTTTTGACCAATGGCGAATTCCCAATTGTGAGGGCAATCTTTTTTGCGGCTTTATCATTTTCTGCGCCGGTTACTTCCACTTCGATGAACTTGGTTGCACCTTCTCCATCTTTTGCAACTTGATGAGCTAAGTTCATCATCACTTTTTCAAGCCCGTTGCGGAATTTCTGTTTATCAACTTCCTTTTTATTCGTGGCAAAGGCAATCAGGCTATCGCTGGTGGAGGTGTCTGAATCCACGGTGATTGCATTGAATGTTTGCTCATTAATTTCAGAAAGCATCTGCTGCAAATCATCCGAACTGATTTTGGCATCCGTGAAAATATAGGCGAGCATTGTGGCCATATCGGGGGCAATCATCCCACTGCCTTTGGCGATGCCGTTGATTGTAATTTCGCCGATTTTGATGCTGTGCATTTTTAGAAAAGTGTCGGTTGTGGAAATTGCCAGTGCGGCATCCTGCCAACTGCATTTTCCTGATTTATATATTCCATCGAGTTTAGAGGTGATTTTTTGATATGGTAGCGGGACTCCAATTACTCCCGTGGAACACATATAGATGCTTTGCGCAGTTGTGCCGATTAAGTTTGCGACAGCCTGCATGGATTCTTCTACAGCTTTGATACCTTCTTCCCCCGAAAAAGCATTGGAATTTCCCGAATTTACTAACAGGGCCTTTGCATTACCGTTTTTCAGAGTGGCTCTGCACCAATCAATAGCGGCTGAGCGGGTTTTGGATTTTGTGAAAACTCCGGCGGATGAAGTGTTATCATCTAATACTGCCAGAAAAACATCAGGGCGGTTCTTGTATTTTATTGCGGCATTGCCTGCAAAGATGCTAATTCCATCTATGTCCGGAAGTTCGGGATAAGATTTTGGGGCAAATGGAGATTGCTTAATTTCCATCTTTTTTCTTTTCCTCGGTTTTTTCTTTCGTCTTTTCTTCTGTCAGCTTTTTCTCAGCTTTTTTAGGCTCTTCTTTTTTGACTTCTTTTTTCTCAGCTTTTTTTGGCTCAGGCTTAGCTTCCTCTTTTTTCTCTGGCTCAAGGTCTATTTTATATTCAATCTTCGCCTTCTTTTTGAGCTTATCTGCTTCTTCAACAATGATTCTGCGAGCAAATTCTTGCTCTAATGCAGGTAGAGATTCTTTGTAGCTTGGGGCTTTTTTCTCTCTTTTGTCATGCGCTTTTATTATGTGCCAGCCAAAGCTGGATTTTATCGGTGCAGAAATCTCATCTTTCTTCAAAGCAAAGGCAGCTTCCGAAAATTCCGGAACCATTTGCGATTTAGTGAAATAGCCCAAATCTCCGGCACTTACTTTTGCCCCCGGCTCTATAGATTTTTCTTTCGCGAGCTTGGCAAGATCTTCCCCTTTCTCAAGTTGCGCCTTGATATCCAGCGCTTCTTTTTCAGTCTTTACAAGAATATGGCTGGCATGCACTTCTTCCTTACTATCTTTATCCGAAATTATCTCATTATATAAAGCTTTGAGTTTTTTATCGGTTTTTTGCTTGAGTACAATCTCGCTCAAATATTTCTGCTGTGCGAGATAATTTTCTGCAACTGTAACTTTCTCAACAATCTCAGGAGATTTGTGCATTCCGGCTTTTCTCGCCGCTTCGATTATTAATTGCTTATCAATATATTTATCAATGAAATTTCTTTGAAAATCTTTCGGGAAGCTCTCTAATTTTGGCTTTCCGCCATCAACCATTGATGCCATGCCCGATAATGATTCCTCAAGTTCGCCACGTGTGATGTTATGACCGTTTACCACGGCAATCACCTCATTGGCTGAGTCGCCGGAATAGGCGGGGGCTGAAAGGCAAATTAAGAAAAGAACAATTAAATATTTCATAATAATAACTCCTATATTTCCTGTTTATATATAAGTTTGAAACTAGCTAGTCTAGGAATAAAACTGCCAGCCCAGAATATTTTCATTATTGCCTTGCCGAACTCACATAAAGTAACTATGTAAGTGACTTGAAATAGGTAGGAAAAATTAAGTATATGTTAGGAATTGCAAAGAAAATCTTCGGCTCATCAAATGACAAATTGCTCAAACCTTTGTGGAAAACGGTTGCGCAGATAAACTCTTTTGAAGAAGGCTTAGCCGCTTTGTCGGATGCTGATTTGCGGGCAAAAACCGATGAGTTTAAGGGGTTGTTGGCAGCGGGCAAAACTTTGCAGGATATTCTGCCTGAAGCATTTGCAGTTGTGCGTGAAGCCTCAAAAAGAACAACCGGCATGCGCCATTTTGATGTGCAGCTTCTGGGTGGAATTATATTGCATCAGGGCATAATCGCAGAAATGAAAACCGGAGAGGGTAAAACTCTGGTTGCAACGCTCCCAGTTTATCTCAATGCGCTGTCCGGAAAAGGCGTGCATGTGGTGACGGTGAATGATTATCTGGCGCTCCGTGATTCTGAATGGATGGGGACAATATATAAGTTTCTCGGCTTATCAGTCGGTTGTTTGGTCAATGAGCTGCCGGAAGCTGAAAGATACGCCGCATATAGATGTGATATATTATACGGAACGAATAATGAATTTGGTTTTGATTATTTGCGCGATAATCTGAAGTTCCGTAAAGAAGCTATGGTTCAGCGTGAGTTTAATTATGCTATTGTGGATGAGGTTGATTCCATTCTGATTGATGAGGCGAGAACGCCACTGATTATTTCCGGTCCAACGGAAGATAGCTCAGAATTATATATAAAAATCAATAAGCTAATCCCACTTCTGCGCGAAGAAGATTATGAAGTTGATGAAAAAGCGCGCTCTGCCATGCTTACTGAAATCGGTACGGAAACGATGGAAACTTTGTTGGCGCAAAATGGCTTAATAGAAAAAGGCACGGGGCTATATGACGTTGAAAATGTGAGTGTTTTGCATCATGTCGGGCAGGCGCTGCGGGCGCATAAGCTATTTACTAATGATGTGGATTATATCGTCAAGGATAATAAGGTGATTATTATTGATGAATTCACCGGCAGGATGCAGGAAGGAAGGCGTTTTAGCGAAGGTTTGCATCAGGCATTAGAGGCTAAGGAAAATGTGCCGATTCAGCGTGAGAATCAAACGCTTGCAAGCATTACATTCCAGAATTATTTCCGTTTTTATAATAAACTTGCCGGGATGACGGGGACAGCCTTAACCGAAGCGCAGGAATTTGGTGATATTTATGGGCTACATGTGGCGGAAATTCCAACTCATATGGAAATTGCGCGGGTTGATGAAAATGATATCATATATCGTACTGCCGAAGAGAAATATATCGCAATCGTTGAAGCCATAGAAGAGGCGCATAAGAAGAATCAGCCGGTTTTGGTGGGGACGGTGAGCATTGAAAAATCGGAGCTTATTTCTGATTGGTTGAAGAAAAAGAAAATTCCGCATGAGGTTTTGAACGCAAAGCAGCATGAGCGCGAGGCGCAGATTGTCGCGCAGGCGGGGCGTCCGGGAAGGGTGACGATTGCAACTAATATGGCAGGGCGCGGAACGGATATTAAGCTTGGTGGCAACCCAGAAATGAGCGATAAGCAATGGGATGTCGAGAAGGAAAAAGAAATTGTCCTTGAAGCCGGAGGGCTGTTCGTTTTAGGGACTGAAAGACATGAATCGCGCCGGATTGATAATCAATTGCGCGGGCGTTCCGGTCGTCAGGGTGATCCGGGGCTTTCAGTTTTTTACCTATCTCTGCAAGATGATTTGATGCGTATTTTCGGTTCGGAGCGTATTGACGGCTTGTTGCAAAAGCTGGGGCTGAAAGAGGGTGAGTCTATTACTCATTCTTTGGTTAGCAAGGCGCTGGAAACCGCGCAGAAGAAAGTGGAAGGCCGCAATTATGAAATTCGCAAGAATTTGCTGAAATATGATGATGTGATGAATGACCAGCGCAAAATCATCTATAAACGCCGTTTGGAAATTATGGAAGCGGAAGATATTTCGGCGGAAATCAAGGGAATGCGGCAGGATACAATTGAAGATTTGGTGTATTCATGCATTCCTGAAAAATCATTTGCCGATGAATGGGATGTTGAGCGTCTTGACCGTGATTTGAAATATATTTTTGGTGTTGCTATGCCTGTGAAAGATTGGGCAAATGAAGAAAGCATTGCAGAAAATGAGATTATTGACAGGGTTCAGGAAATTGCCGATGCGCTGATGCTGCAAAAAGATGCAAAATTCGGTGCGGAATTGATGCGCGCTGCCGAAAAGCAAATTATGCTGATTACGCTTGACCAAATTTGGAAAGAGCATCTGCATGCGCTGGATAATCTGCGTCAGGGAATTGGGCTGCGGGCATTCGGGCAAAAAGACCCACTAAATGAATATAAGAAAGAGGCCTTTGGGATGTTTGAGGCAATGCTAACAAATATATCCGAAGCGGTGACGCAAAGAATGGCGCATATTGAGCCGCGCGCGGTGGAAGTTGATCATTTGGAGCAACGTGAGCGCAGCCAGCAAATCAAAGAATCACGCAGCTTTCCCGATGAGGCGCAGGAGGCGCAGCAAGGTTCTGTGGTAAGAAGAATTGTGAAGTCTGAAGAGCGTGATCCGGCAAACCCAGAAAGTTGGGGCAGGGTTGGGCGCAACGAAGCTTGCCCGTGCGGCAGTGGCAAAAAATTCAAGCATTGCCATGGTAAATTAAGCTAATATACTGATTTAATATGAAAATCTGTATTGCACAATTGAACATTCCCGTTGGTGATATTTGGGGAAATGCTGAGAAGATAGTTTCAGCTTGCGCGGATGCAAAATCGCAAAATGCCGAGCTGGTGGTATTTCCGGAATTGGCAATCACCGGATATCCGCCGGAGGATTTGTTGCTGCGTCCGGAATTTTGCCGTCAGGAAATGCAGGCGTTGGAAAAGGCTGCGGCGGCAATTGATATTCCTGCAATTATCGGGGCAACGCATACAGAAGATGGAAAATTATTCAACGCTGCTTATTTGCTGGAAAATGGCAAGGCAAAGCTGGTAGCTCTTAAAACAGATTTGCCGACTTATGGTGTGTTTGACGAGGGGAGATATTTTAAATCCTCAGAGCTTGCCGAACCGACGGAGATTTTAGGCAAAAAAGTCGGGATTCTGATTTGTGAAGATTCGTGGACTCTCAGAAAAGCATTAATATTCAAGGAGAAAGGGGCGGAAGCTCTAGTGATTGTTAATGCCTCGCCATTTGAAATCGGCAAGCTGCAACGGCGCTATAAATTGATGCAGGATATGGCAGAAAATACCCAGCTTCCGGTGACTTATGTAAATATGACGGGCGGGCATGATGAGCTGATTTTTGAGGGTGGTTCGTTTCAAATTTCGGCGCAAGGGAAATTAATTGCCTCTTTGCCGCAGTTTGAAGAAATGGTGAAAATCCCTGATGAGTTGCATAAGCCATTGGAAATTCAGGAAGCGCGCTATAAGGCGATAATCCTCGGCTTGCGTGATTATGTGCAGAAGAACGGTTTTCAGAAAGTTCTGCTGGGTCTTTCCGGCGGGATTGACTCGGCACTTGTTGTGGCGTTGGCGGTGGATGCACTCGGCAAAGAAAATGTACGCGGAGTGATGCTGCCAAGCAGATATACTTCCCAACAAAGTTTAGATGATGCACGAGCTATTGCCGATAACCTTCAGATTAAACTGGACAATATTCCGATTGAAGATGGTTTTCAGGCATTAGAAAGCTCGCTTTCTACCGTGTTTTCCGATAAGGAGTCGGATATTACGGAAGAGAATATGCAGTCACGCATCCGTGGTGTGATTTTAATGGCGATTTCAAATAAATTCCATGAAATGTTGCTGACAACCGGAAATAAATCTGAGCTGGCGGTAGGTTATAGCACTTTATATGGCGATTCTTGCGGTGGCTATGCGCCGATAAAGGATTTGTATAAAACTGAAGTTTATGAGTTGGTAAATTGGCGAAACCAGCATATTTCCGATGATATTCCGCAAGCGGTGATTGACCGTGCGCCAACTGCCGAGTTGCGCCATGACCAAACCGATCAGGATAGTTTGCCGCCATATGATAAGTTGGATGATATATTAAAACATCTGATTGAGGAGAAACGCTCGATAGAAGCTATTGTGAATTTTGGGCATGATAGGGAAGTTGTTGAAAAAGTCCGCAATATGTTGTATTTTGCACAATATAAACGCTACCAGTCTGCCCCCGGAGCAAAGCTTTCTGCCAATGCTTTTGGACGTGACTGGCGCTATCCTATAACCAATAAATTTTCATGACCACAAAAACCAGATTTGCACCATCGCCCACGGGGCTGCTTCATGTCGGTAATGTTCGTACCGCATTGATAAATTATTTATATGCCAGAAAAAGCGGTGGGACGTTTGTCTTGCGTATTGATGACACGGATTTGGAGCGCTCAAAGCCCGAATATGTCGAAGCCTTGCAGGTTGATTTGAGATGGCTTGGGCTGGATTGGGATGAGAGTTTTAAGCAATCTGAGCGTTTTGATGAATATGAAAAAGCCAAAAATAGGCTGATAGAAAGCGGGCGCTTATATCCATGTTATGAAACCCAAAATGAGTTGGAAACTAAGCGCAAATTCCAAATGAAGCGTGGTGTGCCGCCGATTTATGACAGGGCAGCGCTCAAATTAAGTGCAGATGATATAGAAAAGTTGGAGTCAGAAGGCAGGAAGCCGCATTATCGTTTTAAGCTGAATCATGAGCCGATTATGTGGAATGATTTAGTGCGCGGGGAAACCAAATTCCACGGAGAAAATCTTTCCGACCCGATTCTTTATCGCGAAGATGGCACATTGACCTATATGCTATGCAGCGTTGTTGACGATGGTGATAGCGTGATTTCGCATGTCGTGCGCGGGGAAGACCATGTCTCGAATACTGCTATACAAATTCAGATTTCGGAGGCGCTAGGCTATCATTTGCCGGAATTCGCCCATATTTCTTTGCTCAAAACCAGAGAGGGCGGGATGTCAAAGCGCAAGGGTGGTTCTGATATCAAATCATTGCGCGAAGAAGGAATCGAGCCGCAGGCAATTTTGAGTTTGCTGGCAAAAATGGGAACTTCTGATGCAATAGAACTGAAATCTTTGGAGGAATTGATTGCTGAGCTGGATTTCTCAAAATTCGGGCGGGCAACGGCGGTTTTTGACCAAGAGGATTTGGAGCGTCTGACCCATAAGCTAGTGAGTAATATGGATTATAGCGAAGTGAAATCTAAGATTGAAGTGGATGAAGATTTTTGGAATGCCGTGCGTGGAAATCTCAACAAACTATCAGATTTGAATGAGTGGGTGGAGATTTGTAAAAAAGAAATCACTCCGCAAATTGATGATTTAGAATTCACCAAAAAGGCAATTGAGTATTTGCCGGAAAATCTCGATTTTTCCGAATGGATGAATAAGGTGAAAGAGGCTACGGGGCGCAAGGGCAAAGATTTGTTTATGCCAATCCGCAAGGCACTAACGGCGCAAGAGCATGGCCCTGAGCTGAAGGTGATATTGCCGTTAATCGGCAAGGAGCGTGCAATAAAAAGGCTAAACGGGGAGGCGGCATAATGGAAGCAGAAAAGAAAGCTGGAAATGGGGCTTATTTGGTAGCAGCATTCTATCATTTTGCGGAATTGCCAAAATATAAAAAAATCCAGCTTAATCTGAAGAATTTTATGATTAAGCGCGATGTTAAGGGCACGGTTTTGCTCACGCCAGAAGGGGTGAATGGCACTATTAGCGGGTTGACCGAGAATGTGTATGAGGTTTTAGAATATATACGAGGTTTGCAAGGCTTTTCAACAATGGAGCATAAGGAAGCATTTTTTGATGCGCACGCATTTGAGCGTACAAAAGTGAAATGTAAAAGTGAAACAATCGGTTTGGGTGCTTACGCAAATCCGATTGAGAAAGTTGGTGAGTATATTGAGCCAAAAGATTGGAACTCATTGCTGGAAAAAGGAATTCCGGTGATTGATACGCGCAATGATTATGAAGTTCATCTCGGAACGTTTGAAGGGGCAATCAACCCGAACACAAAGCGCTTTAAGGAGTTGCCATCTTGGACGAATGATAATCTTGACCCCAAGCGGGATAAGGAAGTGGCGATGTTTTGTACAGGTGGAATCCGTTGTGAGAAATATTCCGCATATTTGCTAGAGCAGGGGTTTGAGAAGGTTTATCATCTCAAAGGCGGGGTGCTGAAATATCTCGAAGAAGTGCCGCAGAATGAGAGTAAGTGGAAAGGTGATTGCTATGTTTTCGATGAGCGCGTGGCGGTTAAACATGATTTGTCGCCAAGCGATGAGGCGGCAATTTGCCCGAATTGTGGGAATTCGGTCTGGACAAAACATCGCGCCGAGAAATCATTTATTCCCGGTGAACGCTGCCCAAGATGTCCGGAAGAAAATTAATAATTTCGGGCATGCTTATTAGTTAATCCGCGAAATCAGTTGCGGTATATTGCTATCCTTAATTGAATAATGCATGTTCTGCCCATTCTGTTTGGCGCGGATAAAGCCCTCACGGCGCATACGCCCGAGTTGTGTCGAAACCGTTGCCTGACTTAGCCCAAGGCTTTTAGCAAGCGCGTTCACGGTGATATTTTTCTCGGCATAGACCATTTCAAGGATTTTTAGCCTATTCGCATTAGCCATAGTTTTGAAAAGTTTGACGGCATAGTTTCTTTTATAGTGGTTCATATGGCTGGCCTTTGAATGTTTGTTCAACTGATGTGGGGTTTATTGCTTCGGTAAGTTATCTTGCGCTTATATTATATTGGAATATCTATATATATCAATATACCGATATAATGCAAGATGTTTTAATATAAGGTGTTTTCAATGAAAAATTTATGTGTTTAGGCAGCTTTCTTGGCGGCGGATTTTTTTACCATATCGAAGAATCTTTTGAAAAGATAATGGCTGTCATGCGGGCCGGGTGAGGCTTCCGGGTGATATTGCACAGAAAAGCAATGGCCGGATTTTATCCCCGCGATTGAATTATCGAATAGTGAGCGATGGGTAACATCCACATTTTTAGGGGTGTTTTCTGATACTACAAAGCCATGATTTTGCGAGGTAATTTCCACTTTTTTGGTTTGCAAATCCTGTACCGGATGGTTTGCGCCGCGATGTCCCTGAAACATTTTTTCGGTTGTGCAGCCAAGGGCAGTTGCCAGCAATTGATGCCCCATACAAATGCCAAAAACCGGTTTTCCGCTGGCAATCAGCTCTTTGATAATCGGGATTGCAAATTGTGAGGTGGCTGCCGGATCGCCGGGGCCATTGCTTAAGAAGATGCCATCAGGATTATCTTTTAAAATTTGCTGAGCCGTAGTTTTTGCCGGATATAATTTTACTGCAAATCCGGAATTCACCAGATTGCGCAATATGTTGCTTTTGATGCCATAATCAATAGCGGCGATTCTGAATTGCGCTGCTGGGGCAGCTTTTTTCCACAAGCCTTCCTGCCAATCAGCAATTTTTTCGCAGCTTGCATTTTCGGTTAGCTCCTTGCCGCTCAAATCAGGATTATTCTTTGCAAGTGCCTTTAATTTCTCGATATCCAGATTCTTTCCGTAGCCGATAGCAACATTTTGTGCGCCATTCAGGCGTATATGCTTGGTGATAGCGCGTGTATCAATCCCGCAAATTCCGGTGATTTTTCTATCTTTGAGCCATTGGTTGAAATGATTTGTATTTCGCCAGCTTGAAGGGTTTGTAATATTCTCTCTAATTATCAGTCCCTTAGCTGAGGGCTTGTTTGTGGATTCTATATCTTCGCTATTTGTGCCGACATTGCCGATATGCGGAAAGGTGAAGGTGATGATTTGCCCGTCATAGGAAGGGTCGGTTAGAATTTCCTGATATCCGGTGATGGAGGTATTGAAGCAGATTTCGCCGAATGTACTGCCTTTTGCGCCGATGCCATATCCATAAAAAACTTCACCCGTAGGTAAGGCGAGGGCGGCATCGAAGGGCGCGGAGGAAAAATCCATATTATTTTTAATATCTTTAGACATTAAAGCTGGTTTTTAACCTTACTCCGCCTGTTCGTCAATAGTTTTGCCGGATTTATTTTCTTTATTTTTCATATAGGAGGATATAAACGGCATCATCAGCATGGCAGGCAGGGCAGAGGCGAAGGTTAGGACATAAAAATTTGTCCAGCCAATATCTTCGACAATCCAGCCACTATTGGCGGCGAGTAAGGTTCTTCCCAATGCAGCGAGAGATGAAAGCAATGCATATTGTGTGGCGGAATATTCTTTGTTACATAGCCCTGAAATAAACCCGACCAGCACAACAGTGCCCATTGAGGCGGCTAGGCTATCCATGCTGACTGCAATGGTTAGTAGCCAGACATTGCCTTGGAAGTATACTAACGGGATAAACAGCAGATTTGTTACTGCCTGTAAAATTATATCAATCCATAATGCTTTTACCAGCCCGACCTTAGTTGCGAGTAATCCGCCAATAAATAATCCGGCGATTCCCGCAATCATCCCAAAGGTTTTGACGGCAAGGGCAATTTCTTCCTTGGAAAACTGCATTTTGAGATAGAATGAGCTCATCAAGCCGCCGCCCAAAAACGCACCGGGGAATTTATAGGCAATGATGAACAGCAATAATATCAGCCAATGCTTATGTTTGACGAAATCAGCAAACGGGTCAATCACTGCATGTTTTATTAAATCCTTGGTATTTTTAATTGCGACTTTCGGTGCGTAATCCGGCTCTTTTGCCATTAAACTTGCGATAATCCCAATCAGGACAGGTACGGAAAGCAAGGCATATACTAAATGCCATGACATCTGCGTTGAGAGTATCAGCCCAACAGCACCAGCGATATAAAGCCCGATGCGATAGCCATAAACATATGGAACTGCACCTGCTGCCTGCTCTTCTTCCTCAAGGCTATCAATCCGAAAGGCATCAATGATGATATCCTGCGTGGCGGAGAAGAATGCAATTAATAGGGCAAAAATAACAGTTGGTGTAAGGTTTTCTGCGGGAGAGGTGGCGGAAATTCCGAGGATAGAAAGAATCAGCATAATTTGTGTGAAAACCAGCCAACCGCGTCTTCGCCCCAGTTTTTTGCTGAGGAATGGAATTTTGATGATGTCCACAATTGGCGACCAGAGGAATTTTAGATTGTAAAACCCGCCGACCAGAGCCATTGCGCCGATATTCTTCAAACTAATTGATGATTCTTCCAGCCAGAATCCAAGCGTTGCTCCGGTCATTAAATATGGCAAGCCGCTGGAAATGCCCAGCAGGAAGATGATGAGCATCTTGCGGTTGGTGAATGTGGCTATAACTTTGTTCCACGCAGTCATGCGGCGATGCAGTCTTTGAGGGGTTTTAATGGACGCGCACCAAGCTGAGTGATGATATTCGCGGCGGCGGCTGTGCCAATTCTTCCGCATTCAGCAAGTGGCTTCTCTTGCGTATAACCATATAAAAAGCCGCCAGCATATAAATCACCCGCGCCTGTGGTATCAACCAGCTTGTCAATCTTTGTTGCTGCTACATTGATAATTTCATCCCGTGTGATAATCGCTGAGCCTGCTGCTCCTTTTGTGATAACTATAATCTCGCACTTTCCTTGTGCAATGGTTGCTGCTTCCTCAAAATTGGATGCATCAAAAAGCATCAGTGCTTCTTCCTCATTGGCAAATAATATGTCGATTTCTGGTAGCAAATCCAAGAATTGTTGCTTGTGGCGTGAAACGCAGAACGGGTCTGAGAGAGTGAAGGAGGTTTTGATATTATTCGCTTTAGCAATTTTCATTGCTTTTTGAATAGCATTTTTTGCCTTTTCCTCATCCCATAAATAGCCCTCAACATAAATTAGCTTTGAGTTTTTGATTTTTTCTTCATCAACGTAATTTTCATCAAATTCTGTACATGCGCCGAGGAATGTTGCCATTGTGCGTTCGGCATCAGGGGTTATGAAAACCATGCAGCGTGCTGTGGCTTTTCCATCTATTGCCGGAGCGCAGTTAAAATCTACGCCGATTCCATTTAAATCATGCGTAAAAATCTTGCCGAACTCATCATCCTTAACTCTGCCCAGAAATGCCGGTTTGCCGCCGAGTGATGCAATTCCGGCAACTGTATTCGCTGCTGAACCGCCAGATGCTTCGGTAGTTGTTCTGATATCGCTATATAGCCCGGTTGCGGTGTCTTCATCAATAATCGTCATCACTCCCTTGTTCAGAGCATGTTTTTGCAGAAACTCCTCGTCAACGAAGCTCAACACGTCTACAATCGAATTTCCTATTCCTAAAACATCATATTTACTCATGATTAATACCCGTAAAATTATTGTCGATTTGCTAACAAAAACCCTGCATGGGCATTTTGTCGATGATTGTATAAATAAAGATGAGAGGATAGCGGGGTTATCGCAAAGAGACAAGAATTTCATTCGTGCTAGCCTGCTCACAACATTGCGGCATTTGGGCGAAATTGACCATTTCCTAACGTCTTATACCAAAGATAAGGAGAATATCCTACGGGTTGGGGTGGCGCAGATAAAATTTATGGGAATGCCAAAATATGCGGTGATTGATGAAATGGTAGGGCTGGTAGAGGCAAAAAAATATCGCGCTTTTTTAAATACGGTTTTGCGTAAATCTGCAAAGAAAATGCTGGTTAGGAATCCTCAGCTAAATTATCCAAAATGGATGCGCGGAAGCTGGAAAAAAGCGTATGGCGCAGAAAAAGCACAAAGCATGATGGAAATTATGATTACCGAGCCGGATTATATTGATTTGAGCTATAAGGGTGGAAAGTCAGAGCGCATTCTTAAGCCGCCACGGGTTGAGAAAATTGATGGCTATGCAGAAGGTGAGTGGTGGGTGCAGGATAAGAGTCAGAGATTTGCCGTGGAAATAATGGGCGATATCGCAGGCAAAAAAATACTGGATATGTGTGCTGCTCCGGGTGGAAAAACTGCGCAATTGATTGATTCCGGTGCAATTGTAACCGCGCTGGATGCTTCCGAAAAGCGTATTGAAGTTTTGCGCGAGAATTTAGCGCGTTTGAAAATGGAATGTGAAGTTATTTGCGCCGATGCTCGTGATTTTTCTGCTGAGAAATATGATATAATATTGCTAGATGCGCCCTGCACGGCAACCGGAACAATTCGCAGGCATCCTGAGATGTTGTATCAAAAGAATGTTGAAGATGTGCAGAAGATGAATGCTATCCAAAGTGAATTGTTAGGAAGTGCTTATAACTTATTAAAAGATAATGGGATTTTGGTTTATTCCACCTGCTCGTTGCAATATGAGGAAGGTGAGGGATTGATGAAAAAACAGACGAAATGGGAATTGCTAGAAGAAAAGCGCATCTTGCCTTGTGACGTTGAGGATGGTATAGCTGGGGCATATATCGCAAAATTGAAAAAGCTATGAATATAAAAATATCACCATCAATATTATCTGCTGATTTCGCCCGTTTGGGTGAAGAAGTTCAGGCTGTCGATAAGGCGGGTGCAGATTATATCCATGTTGACGTAATGGATGGGCATTTTGTGCCGAACTTAACGATTGGTGCGCCTGTGGTAGCGGCAATTCGCCCACACACGGAAAAGCCGCTTGATGTGCATTTGATGATTTCTGAGCCGGAAAAGTATATTGAGGATTTTGCAAAAGCAGGAAGCGATATAATCACGGTTCATGCTGAGGTTGAGGCGGATTTGGCTGGGTTAATTAGACAAATTAAGGCTGCGGGCAAGAAGGCTGGAGTGTCGCTAAAGCCAAAAACCTCTGTAGCAGTGCTTGATGCTGTGTTGGCAGATTTGGATTTGATTTTGATAATGACGGTTGAGCCGGGTTTTGGCGGGCAAAGCTTTATGCATGACCAATTGCCGAAGATAAAAGAATTGCGCGCAAAAATTGATGCGCTTGGTAAGGATATTGATTTGGAAGTAGATGGCGGGATAAACCCAGAAACTGCGAAGTTAGTTATTGAAGCCGGTGCAAATGCTCTGGTTGCAGGAAGCGCGGTTTTCAAAAATTCAGATTACGCAGCGAATATTAATGCGCTTCGGGGCTAGTTGCCGCTTCCGCAGGCGCACTTTCTTCTGCCGGAGCAGATGATGCGGCGGGTTTTGGCGCAGGAACAGCCGGTGCAGACGGGCTTATGCTTTTCAGATACATAATTATATCGGCGCGTTCTTCATCTTTTTTCACTTTTAGTGCCATTTTTGTGCCTTTGGCAAATTTTTGTGGATCAGCTAGCCATTCATTCATCTTTTCATAATCCCAGTTGCTACCTTTCTCAGAAAGAGCGGCGGAATATGAATAGCCTGCGTGGTTTGCGATTTTACTACCCAACACTCCATGCAGATTAGGGCCAACCTTGTTTGCTCCGCCGGCATCAAAGCTATGGCAGGACGCGCATTTTCTTCCTACTAAGGATTCTCCGCGAGTAGCATCACCAGTTTGCAATAATGTTCCGACATCAACAATTTCTACAACTTCCGTGGCAGTTTCGGTTCCTTCCTCAGGGACATCAATCGCGAAGCCTCTTTTTTCCGGATTTTCTGGAGTATATAGGAAATCAGCCACATAACCGATAACCATAAACAGCAAGCCGGCCATCAAAATGCTGGCTGCAAGCTTATTAAATGTAAGATCGTGTTTTTCTGACATAAAAGCTGTATAGCCTAAAAAAATTTTATGTCAAAGCCATCGTGCAATTTTTTTGCAGTTTTGTGGAAATTTTATATCGCGGCTTGCAATTCGTCATTATTTTTGTACGAATTTTCCTCGTCCTTATCCTGAGAGTTAGCGCTTTCTTTGCTTTCTTGAGCACGCGATTCAAAATTCTTAATCCGTTCATTTACATTATCCAGACGTAGGCTTTTGAGTAAGTCCCACACTTCTGCGCGAGCAGCGATATGAGATAATGTCGGGCGTACGCCAAGGTCATGATCCAATATATCCAATACGGTGAGGCCTTTTTGGTACATTTCGCGGTATATGACGCGCTCGGTGAAGCCGGATACAACTCGAAAGCCGATTCTGTCTGAAAGCTTTTCTAAAGCCCCGAAAATCCGCCGTTTATTCTTTGCATCTAAGTGTGAAAGGCGGTTGCACAGTACCAACCAATCTGTAGCTCTGGATTCTCCGTCACGCTGGGCGCGAACCATGCGTTGATTCCAGACCATTTCTGAATAAAGGCTTGGTCTTAAAACATTGCCGCTTCTATCTAGTTTGGCGAGAAGGTCAAAATCTATAAAGCTGTCATTAATTGGGGTGATTATAGTATCGGAATATGAATGGGCAAGCCGTGCGAGATATGTATTAGAGCCGGGAGTGTCGATAAGTACGAAATCTTTGGTTTCTTCAAGATGGCGAAGTTTGCGCATAAATCTATCATGCTCATCGCGTTCTATATCTTCAACCGTTTCCTTACCAAGCGCACGTGGAATGAAGTAATGTTCGGGCATTTCTAGCCCATAATGCTCTTCACCTTCAGTATATTCACGATTTGTGAAAAAATTACTCAGGCTTTGCTGGCGAGAATCAATATCAATGCTACCCACGCTGAAACCTAGCTTGAGCAAGCCCATAACAATATGCATTGAGCTGGTGGTTTTACCAGTACCGCCCTTTTCGTTGCCAACAACGATTACATGCACCTCATTTGCCATTTTTCTCTTACTATTAACTAGTTCAAGCATTTATATACCTATAGTTATGCAACTATACAGACGGCACAGATTGTTATACAAACTGATTAGGTATTGCAATATATTTAATGAAAAAATTAAGATTAATTATTTGGAATCTTCCGAAATTGGCTTGTAGGCAAAGTTTTCGGCATATGATTTTCTGATTTGTTTGCGCGGCTTAGGCTCTTGAATTTCATATGGAATATTGTTTGTCTTAGCATATTGAGCTGCTTCTTCGGCAGAATCAAATTTCAATTTCAACTGTTGGTGCATATCTTTGCTGCCTGTCCAGCCCATTAGCGGATCAACATATTTTTGCTTTTCCGGCATATATTCAAGCAACCAGAAATCATTCTTCCCATAACCGGACTGCATGGCTGTTTTTGAAGGTTTGTAGATTTTTGCTTTCATATAGCTTGATTATCATAACAAACTGATAGCTTGCAACGATTTTCAATAAACTATATATGTTTGGCGATGACAAAATACACAAACAAGCATTTAGCCAACAGATTTATCAGAGAATATGTCAGGCCGGAGATTGTCAGGATTTTGCTGGCGATTATGTGCATGACAGTTTTTGCGGCAACCAGTACAGTTCAGCCCTTGCTTCTTGAGTTTATATTTGATGACGTTCTGATGGGGAAGGACAAATTATATATTGTCATAGTTCCGTTGGGAGTAATCGGTTTGTTTATAGTGCAGGCATTCGCTAATTATGGCTCAAACGTGTTTACGAGCGGGGTGGGGTATACTGTAGTTTCTAAGATGCAGAAAAATCTTTTCGGGCATTTTATGCACCATGATGTTGATTTGCACTCAAAAAATAAGTCGGGCGAGTTGGTTTCGCGGTTGTTCAATGATTTGATGATGATGTATTATATGGCATCTAAAGTGCTGCTGGCGATATTTAAGCAGGGCTTAACTTTTGTTGGTTTGCTCTGCGTGCTTTTTTACCAAAGCTGGCAGTTGAGTCTTATCACCTGTTGCGCGTTTATCTTCGCGGTTTATCCAATCATCAGAATTACAAAACGTTTGCGGAAATTGGCGCGGCAAGGTCAGGAAAGCTCGGCAGATTTGTTAGGACGGCTCAAC
>PCXJ01000060.1 GCA_002787615.1 Alphaproteobacteria bacterium CG11_big_fil_rev_8_21_14_0_20_44_7 | reverse complement strand
TCCGCACCCATTATCCACACGAATTTATCACCACGGAAGCGCCGCCTGAGTGCAGAGAGCGTATCGGCAGTATATTGCGTGCCTAGCCTGCGTTCAATATCGCTAACGATAATCTTAGGGTGGCGGGCAATTTTTTGGGCAGATTCAAATCTTTTCTCAAAGCTCATCATGTCTGTGGTGGATTTGAGCGGATTTTGCGGGGAAACCAGCCACCAGAGCTGTTGCAGCCCAAGCTGCCGGATAGCAACTTCGCTGATATATAAATGCCCTGCATGTGCAGGGTTGAAGCTGCCGCCTAGTAATCCGATTTTCATTTTTTAAGCTTTATAGAAAAAATTGCGGCGGATAAAGGGAAATATGACTAATTGAAATCCGCGTAATACATTAGCGAGCAAAGCCCGTCAGGATTGTCGATGTTATATTCACCAGATGATAATGTCCAAACAGATTGTACATAGTTTTTGTGGCAGGTTTGTTGTTGATAACGACTTTCCCAAGTTGTTAAGTTACCTGTATCAGCACTTCCATCATCCATTTTGAAATCAATGGCACTGGCCATTTGGGTTCGTATATTCCCTTTTAAACCCACGCTTGTCGGCTCTGGTGCGCCAATAAACAAATAATTTGTAGCTCTGGTTATAAAGCCAGATCCCGCGTAATATAATATGCTGTAAGTTAAATCCTTGATTACTTCTGATTCCGGTTGATTCTCACCGGGAACAACTAAAGTTCCGTTCTTTAAACCTGTATAAGCAACATTAACCATCTCTGCTTCATATAAATGCTGCCAAACGCGCAGCCATTCCCCTTGCGCACCAGCACCCGGATAGTCAATTGTGCCATCACCATCACCAGGGTTTGGGAATGTGGTTATATCGCCTGGTAGCTTGCCATATGTGGTTTTGAAATTGGTGATAATAGCGTTATATTGCTGTATTTCAGATACTATTTTGCCGACCTTGCTACTCTCAATCATGCTCTGTCCCACCAAAATGCCACCAATCAACAGCCCGATAATTACGAGAACAATTGATAGCTCAACAAGTGTAAAGCCTTTATTCATTATCAGCACCTTTTACAAATATAGTGCAGGTTTCAGAATCTGCTTTATTGACAATGTCATAAGTTCCCGCATCGCCTGAAACAACGCAGCTTGAAGGGTCAGCATAACCAATTGAACCTCTATCTGGCCAAAGCGCAACAACTTTTCCAGTATTTGCAATGCCATCATCCATTTTTTTATCAACTGCCAAAGCAGAGGAAACTTTTGTGCCATCGCTAAGTAAAAAGCTAGAACCACCAGTTCTGTATGCCGGCTCTCCAACTGCAAATCCGGTTAAACCGTCATATGCATCAATATTTGCTGTTACGCCAAAAATACCAGTATCTTCATTTAGCTTTGATTTTGGCAGGCTATATCCGAGATCGGGAAATGCATTTACGGCTACGTAGTTTCCAGCAAAACCAGTTATTGATAAATGTGACCAAAAAGCCCCCATCTCACATTGAAAGTTTGCAACGCCAATTCCACAGGCTCTTATAAGTCCATCACCGGCATATGAGGCACTTGATAAAGTTCCAACAATTGGGAATGTTGGAGCATCTCCGGGATAGTAGCGATATTTTTCCTTAAAATTTAAAGTTGCTCCGTCAGCCTGTTGTATTTGCGATATGAAAGCAGTGATTTTGCTACTCTCAATCATGCTTTGCGCCACCAAAATGCCACCAATCAACAGCCCGATAATTACGAGAACAATTGATAGTTCAACAAGTGTAAAGCCTTTATTCATAGCTGCATTTTAGGCGAAGATTGTTAAGAATCTCTTAAGCGGGGCGGGTCTGGCCGTTGCCTTCTACGATATATTTAAACGTGGTGAGTTGCTCCACGCCTACTGGCCCTCGCGCGTGCAAACGTCCGGTGGAAATGCCGATTTCTGCGCCCATGCCGAACTCACCGCCATCGGCAAATTGGGTGGAGGCATTATGCATCACAATCGCGCTATCTATGCGATTCAGGAATTCTGCGCTGGTTTTTGCATCATCGGCAATAATCGCATCTGTGTGGTGCGAGCTGTATAAATTCACATGCTCAATCGCTGCCTCCAAGCCGCTAACGGTCTTAACCGAGATTATCGGCTCAAGATATTCCTTGAACCAATCAGCAGGATTTGCCGGACGAATACGTTTATCGGTAAGCTGAGCGCGCTCGTCACCGCGAATTTCGCAATTTTGCGCGGTAAGAGCTTCAACGATTTTTGGCAGGATTACATCAATAATTGCTTCGTCAATTACGAGCGATTCGGTTGCTCCGCAAATTCCGGTGCGCCGCATTTTGGCATTCACTACCACATCCACCGCCATTTGTGGATTGGCTGAAGCATGGATATAAGTATGGCAATTGCCATCAAGATGCTGGAAAGTTGGGATTCTGCTCTCATTTTTGATTTTCTCGGTCAGCGAGCGCCCGCCACGTGGAATAATCACATCAATATAATCTGTCATTTGCAGCATTTCAGTCACCGCAGAGCGGTCAGAGGTTGGCACAAGCTGAATCGCAGTTTTTGGTAAACCCGCAGTTTCCAAGCCTTTTTGCAGGGCTTTTTCAATTGCGCGTGATGAGTTGAAGCTATCTGAGCCGCAGCGCAGAATCACTGCATTGCCGGATTTTAGGCAAAGCGCACCTGCATCTGCCGTCACATTCGGGCGGGCTTCATAAATCACGCCGATAACGCCGAGGGGGACGGAAACGCGATTGATTTTCAGCCCATTTGGCCTATCCCAATTCGCCAAAATTTTGCCGACAGGGTCGGGCAATTCTGCCACTGCTTCCAAGCCTTTCGCCATAGATTCAATCCGAACCGGAGAAAGTGCGAGGCGGTCAAGATATGAGGCAGGTTTTTCAGCTTTTTTAGCAATTTGCAAATCTTTTTCATTAGCTTGCATAATTTCATTTGCCGATTCACGAATTGCTTTTGCCGCAGCGCGTAATGCGTTGTTTTTTTGCTCTGTGCTAGCCAGAGATAGTGTGGTGTATGCCTCTTTGGCATTTTGTCCGAGAATAATCATATTATCATGCACCTCAACATCATGTTTGCTGGTTTTTTCGAGTATATCTATAATCATATGCGCCTTTTATGCTGCTCTGCAACAGCATATAATCCTGCGCAGCTTATTGCAAGTATATATATGAGCGGTGCTTTTCTTATGACGTAATCACCATATTATCGCGGTGGATAAGTTCGTCACGTCCGGAATAGCCAAGGATTGCTGGGGTTTCCGAGCTTTTTTTGCCAAGGATGAGCTTTGTATTCTCGGCAGAATGTGAGGAAAGTCCGCGCGCGATTTCGCCTTCGGGGGATTTTATAATCACCAAATCGCCACGTTCAAATTTGCCACTAACCGCAGTTGCTCCGGCAGGAAGCAAGCTGCTACCATTCTTCAACGCTTCGGCTGCGCCTTTATCCACAATAATCTCACCCATAGGTTTTACGCCGCTTACTATCCATTGTTTGCGGGCAGTTAGCGGGGTGGTTTGCGAAATGAATTTGGTGTATTTTAGCTTGCCGTTATATAGAGCATGCAACGGATTTTCTCCTGCGCCTTGGGTTATAACGCAATGACAGCCTGCCGCAGTGGCGATTTTTGCCGCTTCGATTTTGGTTTGCATGCCGCCAGTTCCAACATTGGAAGTTGGTTTTCCTGCCATGTTTTCCACGGCTTTGGAGATTTTGTGCACTTCGGGAACATGCTCGGAATCTTCATGCTTCATAGGGTTTTTAGTATAAAGCCCATCAACATCAGAGAAAATAACCAGCAAATCCGCGTCTAGCATTTGCGCCACGCGGGCGGAAAGCCTATCATTGTCGCCATAATTCAGTTCGGCAGTAGCAACCACGTCATTTTCATTAATTATCGGGATAACATGATTTTTTATCAGTGTTTCCAGCGCATTTCTGACATTGAGATAATTGCGGCGGCGCTCGGTATCCTGAATGGTTATGAGGATTTGCGCGATATTATCCGGTGCAAAAGCGTTTTTATAGCCCTGCATCAATTCCAGTTGCCCGCATGCCACAGCCGCCTGCTTTTCTTCAAGCCTCAATTCGCCTGTAGGACGGTTTATATATCCTCTGCCGAGTGCAACTCCGCCGGAAGTGACGATTATTACTTCCACGCCTTTTTTGCGTAATTCTGTCACGTCATCGGCCAAGCTCTTTAGCCATGGCTGGTTGATTTGGCCGTTTTTATTGGAAAGCAGGGAAGAGCCTACCTTAATAACAATGCGATTGAATGATAAAAAATCCATGTGCGGAGTATATTCAATGTTAGAAAGATATCAAGAATCGTATCAGCTTAAGTGATTTTTAACTATATAGGGCAATAATCGAGGTTGGAGCGATATATGCCGATATATAATTTTAAGGGAATAGACGAAAAAGGTAAGAACGTTAGGGGTAAGCTGACGGCTGCCAATGAGCTTGATTTGGAATCGCGGCTAAAGGATATCCGTCTGGATTTGATTAGCTTTCGTGAAATTAAGGAATCAAAGGGTTTCTCACCGTTTGGTCGGGTGAAGATAAAAGATAAGATTATGCTGTGCATACAGCTTCAGCAGCTTGATAGGGCGGGTGTGCCGATTCTGGAATCGCTGGCGGATTTGCGCGATACAACCGAAGCGCCGAAACTCAAGCAGGTGATTTCTGATATTTATGAGCGTGTGCGTTCCGGTGCTATGCTTTCCGAAGCAATGGCGCACCATCCAAAGGTTTTTGATAGCGTGTTTGTAGGATTGGTGGCGGCAGGTGAGGGCACGGGTAAATTATATGAATCTTTTGAGAATCTGGCTCATCACCTTAAATGGAATGCCGAGATTCGCCGTAAAGTGAAAAAGGCTGTGGCATACCCCATATTTACATTAGTAGTTCTTGTGGGTGTTATTGCCTTTATGATGGGCGGGGTTGTACCGCAATTGGAAGGGTTTTTAAAAGCGCAGGGGCAAGAGATGCCGGGGCATACCAAGGCGTTGATTGCGATGTCGGACTTCTTTGAGGAGTATTGGTATATTATTTTACCAACTCCGGTGGTTTTGTTTATCATAGTAAAGACATTAAAAGCTGTGTTTCCGGGTTTTGCCTATGCATGGGACGGAATGATGCTGAAATTGCCGATTCTTGGGCCGCCAGCAAAGAAAATTGACCTTGCAAGATTCACCCGTTTTTTTGGAATTTTATATACTAGTGGTATTGATATCCTTGAGTGTTTAAAAGTTGGACAGCAAGTTGTGAAAAACAAAGTTATCCTTGACTCAATCGTCAATGTCAGAAAAATTGTCAGTGAGGGTACTTCGTTGACGGGAGCGCTTAGGATTACTAATCAATTCCCCAATCTTGTGCTTAGGATGTTTAAAATCGGTGAAAATAGCGGTAATATGAAAGAAGCCTTAGAAAACGTGAATTATTTCTATGATCAGGAAGTTAATGACGCAGTTGATGGGATTATCGGCTTTATTAAACCGGCACTTACGGTGTTTCTTGGTGGGATGCTGGCATGGATTGCTATGGCAATGTTTGGGCCGCTATATGATACCATCAATCAAATGCAGCTATAGGGGTGTTTAAAAGATGCCTTTGAAAAAGAAAGCACCCAAAATTACAACTTTTAAGAATCGGGCAATCAAGAATAAATTTGTTCTGAATGTTGGTGATGAAGGGGCAATCCTAACCCATTATATGGGTGGGAAGCTTTCTAATCGCTTATATGTGGATTCACCGTTTTCATCAGATATGAATCTGATGGAAAAGCTTTTAAGTACATACCCTAGCCATCCGGTTTATTTGCTGGTTGATGTGATTGAGCAAAATTATTCGCAGCAAGTCTTGCCTCCCGTAAGTTCGTTAGGTGTTAAGAAGCAGGTTGAGAGGCGGATAAAGAGAGATTTTCAGGATAGCGATTTTAATAATTATATTTCGATGGGGCGTTCTAAGGAAGGTCGTAAGGATTGGAATTTCTTGTTTGTATCTCTTTCGAACACCGAGCCTTTCTCAAAATGGCTGGAATTTATCTTGATGCAGGATAACCCTTATAAGGGTACTTATCTGCTGCCTGTAGAAGCTCAGAATTTGGTCAAAGATTTGAACCTTGCTGCGCTAGAAAAATTTGACGGTGAATGGGAAGTTCTGGTTCTGCATGATAAAATAGGCGGCTTCCGTATTATCGCTTTTCAAGGCGGCAAAGTGATATTTACCCGCCTTATACAACAGCTAGTGGGGGATAATATACCGGAAGTGGTGGTCGGGAATTTGGAGCAGGAAGTTTCCAATACGATTGAATATATCAAAAGAATCGGCTTTCGTTCGGAGGCAGATAGTAAAATAACCATTATCGCAGCAGGAGAATTGCTTGATAAGGTTGATAATAAAAGGCTTAAATTTGGCCGTGTAGATATGTATACCCCTGCGCAGGCAGCGACAAAGCTGGGAATTGCCCATGCTGTTAATGAGAAAGATAGATATGCGGATGTTGTGTGTGCGGCGCATTTCGCAGCTCATAAACCGCTATTAAGATTTGATTCGCCTCATACTAAAAAGCTTTTTCTGTTACAGAATGCGAGAAAAGCAATTTATGCACTAGGTATTTTAGGGTCGGTTGCTTTGATAGGAATCGGGGTTAGCGATTATCTCGGCTCGGCGGAGAACAGGGATAAGTTATCATCGCTGGAAATGAAGCGCGATGCCGCGCAAAGCTCATTGGCGGTGATGAAAGAAAAAGATTCAGCATTGCCACAGAATGTATCGCTGATGCTGGATGTGATGGATTTGCACAAATCTATCGACTATGAGAATTATGCACTATTATCGATTATTTCGGATGTTACTTCCAGCTTGCCTGAGCAATATACAATCGATAATCTGGTAGTGAAAATTGATGAGCCTGAAGCGAAAAAATCTCAAAAGCAGCCGCAAGGCGGGATGATAGATGGAATGGGCGGTGAGGATGTGAAGCCGGCAGTTGGCTCACTTGGAGCGGTGTCCAGAAAGGCAGCAAAGGCTAAAGAGGAAGCGAAGAATTTTATCTATCCTTTTACTGTAGTATTTAGTTTTGAGTATGAGATTAAGGAATCTGAGCTGGATTTTCTTTCAAAACGCCTGCAAGATTTTCTGGATAACCTGAAGGCAGCTCACCCTAATTATGAGGTAGAATATACGAAAGAGGTTGTTTCCCCGAAAAGAGATCAGATTGAAACAGTTGTTGGTAATGGTCAGGTGGTCATGGATAAAATTATAGAACTGCCTGTAGAGTTGCAGATTAAAGGAAAACTGAACGATGAAAAGAAAGCTAATAATTAAGCTGGTTAAGGCGGCTATTATAATGTTGGTGCTGCTGGCTTTGTCCGGCGCCGGCTACTATTTCATGGCGGATTATGTTGAGGGGCATGAGAAAAAGGTGAATCAATTGCAATCTGAAATATCAAGCCTCAATTCCGAATATCGTAATTTGAAGGAAAGAGTCGGAAGTGCCGAAGAAGCTCTTGAGTTTTTTAGTAAGATTCAGTTGTCTGGTGCGGCGGAAGAGGGCGATTATAAAAGAGACACAATGCGTGAAGTTTTGGCCGAGGCAAAAAGCAGTTTAGATTTGACTAATATACTTTTTACAATGGGACCTTTTGTGGAATCGGAGGATTTGAAGAAAGATAATGCTATAGTGATCTCAAGCGATGTTAAAGTGCAATTCTCTGCACTGACTGATGTTATGGTATTCCAGTTCATAAAATTCCTTGGTGATAAACTTCCCGGTGAGATATATATTTCCGAGTTTGAGATAGATAAAAAAGCTGGGATTTCGGATAATGTTCTTTTGAAGCTTAGTGAAGGTGAGTTATCGGAGTTGGTTAGCGGAGAAATGGCTTTTGTGTGGAAGGGAATTCGGGTGGTTGAAGTGGAAAAGGAAACGCCTGATAATCAGAATAATAATCAGAATAATGAGGGTGATGGGGGTGCAGGTGATGCAGGTATGCAAATATAAAATCGCATTTCTATCGGCTTTGTCAATTTTTGCATTAGCACCTGCTGCTTTGTATGCTGAGCCGACTGCTGACTCAGCGCAGGTTGGTCTTAAGTCAATTTATGATGATAAATCAATTGCAAAGCCTGCTGCTCCTATTACTCCGAATCCTCCTACCAGCCAAATGGAGGCAAGGCCAAATATCGACGCGCAAAACTTTCCTGAAGCTACTGAGGGTAATCCGCCGGTAAATGTTGCTCAGCCGGAAACGGAAGTGAATGCAAAAACTGAGAATGAAGGCAAAAGCAGTGTCGAAACGAATGGCGCGCTGAGGATAACCAATAAATCTTTGATGTTTCGAGGTGAGAATCTTGTCCGTTTAGGAAAGGTTTTTGAAATTTATGTGAAGAATTATAAAAATCGGGATGATAATTCCGAAATTGCAGGTGAGAAGCAGGATATACTAGATGATTTGCTTGCAAAATATAATAACGAAAATGGTGAAAAAGCTCCTGAAATTATAATCAAAGCGCCGCTTTATATTTATTTAAATTCGATTATTTATCGCTCCTCTAATAGCGGCAAGATATGGATTAACGGTGAGCCAATTGAAGTTGGTGAAGAAAAAGATAGTATCGCCATAGAAAATATCAGCAAGCAAGCGGTGAAGCTTAGCTGGAAAGTCAAAGACCCGAATATAAATTTGAGCAAATGGGATGCGGTGCGTGAGAAATATTCGGCAAGCTCCGCCTCTGAAGTGGTGGTGGATAGCGATAACCGCGCTATTGTGTTTAGCCTGAGTGCAAATCAATATCTGGATGTCCCAAGAATGCGAATCATTGAAGGAAAAGTGGCGGCCATCAATCAGGGCGACTTGGGTGATGATTCCGTATATTATGATCCTGCTCATCCGGAAACCAGAATAGTTGAAAAGAAAAATCTTGTGGATAAGGTTCAGGATGGTGCATCCGATATTATCGACAGCATAACCAGTCCTTGACTTATTTCCTCCTATAAAATATCTCTTGCAGCCTTATGAATTTCGATAATGCAAAATCATGGCCGTTTATTGAGGCAAAAAAGCTGGTGGAACGTTTTAAGAACAATCCGCCCGAAAAAGGCTATGTGCTGTTTGAAACCGGCTATGGCCCAAGTGGTTTGCCGCATATCGGTACGTTTGGGGAAGTTGCCCGAACTTCGATGATTCGCCATGCTTTCTCGCAGCTTTGCGATATACCAACCAAGCTAATTGCCTTTTCCGATGATATGGACGGTTTGCGTAAAGTGCCTGATAACCTGCCTAATAAAGAGATGATTGAGCAAAATCTCGGCAAGCCGCTAACCTCAATTCCCGACCCATTCGGTACGCATGAAAGTTTTGGTCAGCACATGAATTCACGTTTGCAGGCTTTCCTCGATGGTTTCGGTTTTGATTATGAATTCAAATCAGCCACCGATGCTTATAAGAATGGCGAATTTGATGAAACGCTTTTAAAACTCCTCGCAAGCTACGAAAAGATAATGGATTTAATTTTGCCGACCTTGCGTGATGAGCGCCGCAAAACCTATTCTCCATTTCTGCCGATTCACCCTGAAACAAATATCGTCCTGCAAATTCCGGCAAAAAGCTGGGATGCTAAAAACGGTACGATAATATTTGATAATGACGGGGTGGACTTAGAAGTTCCGATAACCGGCGGAAATTGCAAATTGCAATGGAAAGCAGATTTTGCGATGCGCTGGGCGGGGCTTGGCGTGGATTATGAGATGTATGGCAAGGATATCAAGCCCTCTGCCGAGCTGGCGAGCCGTATTTGCAAAATCATAGATGCAAGGCCGCCTCTGCAAATGACTTATGAAATGTTTCTCGATGATAAGGGCGAAAAAATCTCTAAATCTAAAGGCAACGGGCTGACGATTGATGAATGGCTGCAATATGCCACGCCGGAAAGTTTGGCATTATATATGTTCCAGCAACCGCAAAAAGCCAAGCGTTTGTATTTTGACGTGATACCGAAAAATGTTGATGAATATCTAACATGGCTGAAGAAATATGAAGAAACTCCGGATGCAGATAATTCTGTCTGGCACATACATAACGGCAATCCTCCCAAGCCGGAAAGTGATTTGAGCTTTGCATTGCTGGTGAATCTGGCGAGCGCCTGCAACCCTGATGATAAATCAATATTATGGGGTTTTATCAAGAAATATTCTCCCGAGTCCACTCCGGAAAACTCCCCCATACTTGATAAGCTGGCAGGTTATGCCATCAGATATTACGAGGATTTTGTCAAACCGAACAAGCAATATCGCGCAGCGGCAGAAAATGAAAAAGCGGCGATGCTGGAATTAGCCGAGGAGCTGGAAAATAACTCGGACGCAGACGCGCAAGAAATTCAACAGCTTGTCTATGATATTGGCAAAAAGCACGGATTTGAGAATCTGCGTGACTGGTTCGGCGCGCTATATCAGGTTTTGCTCGGTGCGGAACAAGGCCCTAGAATCGGCAGCTTTTTTGCGCTTTTGGGCGTAAAGGAGAGCGCGGCTCTTATCCGTGAAAAAGTCTCCTGAGCAACATCCGAGGTAGAGAATGAGCTTTTGGCAGAATTTTTTTAATCTTAATCTTGACTCTAACCGAACTAGACACTAAACGAAGCATTATGTCTGAGAAGAAAACTAAAAAACCTGCAACTAAATCTACCGCATCGGATAATGCTGTAGAGGATAAATCCAAGCGTGATTTCGTTGTTATGGCGGCTGGCGGCGTTGGCGCAGTTGGCGCATGTGCGGCAGCTTGGCCGATGATTGATAGCATGAATCCTTCTGCCGATGTCTTGGCGCAATCTTCAACCGAAGTTGATATTTCCGCCATTGCTGAAGGTCAGCAGAAAAAAGTTATGTGGCGCGGCAAGCCGGTGTTTATTTATCACCGCACGGCTGAGCAAATCGCCGAAGCAGAAGCGGTTGATGTGAACGAGCTAAAAGATCCGCAAACTGATGCTGAAAGGGTCAAACCTGGTAAGGAAAAATGGCTGGTAATGGTGGGTGTGTGCACTCATCTTGGCTGTATCCCGATTGATAATAAAGGTGATTATGATGGCTGGTTCTGCCCGTGCCATGGTTCGCATTATGACAGTGCAGGTAGAATTCGCAAAGGCCCAGCAAGAAAAAATCTTGTGATTCCGCCTTATGAATTCTTAAGTGATACAAAAATTAAAATTGGTTGATGGTTGTAAGATAAATGGCAACAGAGAAAAAAGAACAGGAAAAGGGAATTATCGGGTGGATTGATTATCGCCTGCCGATTATCTCTATGATGAAGCATTCGACGGTGGATTATCTCACCCCGAAAAACCTGAACTATCTATGGAATTTTGGCTCGCTGGCCGGAATTTGCTTAGTAATTCAAATTATTACCGGAATTCTGCTCGCAATGCATTATACCCCGCATGTTGATCATGCTTTTGCCAGTGTTGAGCATATCATGCGTGATGTGAATTATGGCTGGCTCTTGCGCTATACCCATGCTGTTGGTGCTTCTATGTTCTTTATCGTGGTATATATCCATGTTTTCCGTGGGCTTTATTATGGCTCATACAAATCTCCGCGTGAGATTTTATGGTGGATTGGTGTGATAATCATGCTGGCAATGATGGCTACCGCCTTTATGGGCTATGTCCTGCCTTGGGGACAGATGAGCTTCTGGGGTGCAACGGTTATCACCAATTTCTTTGATACTATACCATTGATAGGTGAGGATATCGCAGTATGGCTAAAGGGTGGATTTTCCATTGATAACCCAACGCTGAATCGTTTCTTCGCGCTGCATTATCTTCTGCCATTCGTGATTTTCGGGCTAGTGTTCCTGCATCTTATGGCGCTGCATACGCATGGCTCAAACAACCCGACAGGTGTTGAAATCAAAACTAAAAAGGATACAATTCCTTTCCATCCATATTATACAATCAAAGATGTGTTTGGCTTTGGGGTGTTCTTTTTGATTTTCTCATATTTCATTTTCTTTGCACCGAACTATCTCGGGCATCCTGATAATTACATCGAAGCTGACCCGCTTGTGACTCCATCGCATATCGTGCCGGAATGGTATTTCTTACCTTTCTATGCGATTTTGCGCGCTATACCAAATGCGTTCTTGGGTGTGGTTGCAATGTTTGCCTCAATCGCCATCCTGCTTTTCATTCCTTGGTTGGATAGGTCAAAAGTTCGTAGCACAAAATATCGTCCGGTTTATAAAAGCTTCTTCTGGCTATTCGTATTTGATTGCCTGTTCCTCGGCTGGATTGGTGGTATGCCTGCTGAAGGTTGGTATATCTGGGCAGGGCGCTTTGCCACTTTATATTATTTCTTCCACTTCTTAGTGATTATGCCAATGGTAGGAAAACTCGAAAAAACAAGCCCGCTACCTGATTCTATAAGTGAGGCGAAATGAACGATAACGCAAAACTTACCGTGAAGTTCTTTGGGCTGTTTATCGCCTGCGCTTTGGGATTATATTTCTTCTCATACTATGTCATGCTTGATGCAAAAGAGCGCAAGGGCTGGTTTGTGTTTGACCCAATTTCGCATGAGCATGTGAAAGAACCAATGGAAATGGATTGGTCATTTGACGGTATTTTCGGGAAATATGATCGCCAATCTGCACAGCGTGGCTATCAGGTTTACAAAGAAGTTTGTGCATCATGCCATGGTTTGCGTCTGATCTCATTCCGCCAATTGCAAGATTTAGGCTTTTCCGAAGCAGAAACCAAAGCGCTGGCTGCTGAATATAATTATGACTCTATAAATGATGATGGTGATATTGAAGATAGGCCGGGTAATCCTTCTGACCGTTTCAAAAGCCCGTTTGCCAATGCAAAAGCGGCAGCCGCGATGAATAACGGTAAAGCTCCGCCGGATCTTTCATTGATGGTTAAAGCCCGCCCGAATGGTGCGAATTATATATATTCATTGCTAACCGGATATGAATCCGCCCCAGCGCATGCAGAACTTCAACCGGGCTTGAACTTCAATCCATATTTCCCTGGTGAACAGATCGCTATGGCCGCGCCATTGCAAGCCGGACAAGTGGAATATATGGATGGTACGGAAGCAACTGTCGGGCAGATGAGCCAAGATGTAGTGAATTTCCTGCAATGGACTGCTGAGCCTGATATGGAAAAGCGCAAGCGTATGGGTATCAAAATCATGATATTATTATCTGTGATGACGATATTCTTCTATGCTGCCAAAGTTCGTATTTGGGCACGCGTAAAATAATTTCTACTTGCATCTATGTTGTCAAACTGCGGTCTTGCAATTGACTCATGTAGTAATTCTACATTTCGCAATTGCTCGCCTTGTTTTCCTAATATCTGCTTCGTATAAATGATTTTATTATGTAGGCGCTTGGCAATACGAGCCCTACCAACTCAGTGCAATATCCAGCATGCGGCAGGAAAAACCCCATTCATTGTCATACCATCCGGCAACATGAACCAAATCATCACCGACAATCTTGGTTTGGGTAGCATCAAAAATCGAGCTATGCGAATTATGGACAAAATCCACGGAAACTAATAGCTCATCCGAATATTCCAAAACGCCTTTCATTGCGCCATTAGCATTGGCTTTTATCGCTGCGTGAATTTCCTCAACGCTAGTTTTACGGCTGGCTTTGAAGGTCAAATCCACCATAGAAACATTAGGAGTCGGCACACGAATCGCCGCGCCATCCAGCTTGCCTTTCAGCTCTGGCACAACAAGGCTCAGCGCTTTTGCAGCTCCGGTAGAAGTTGGAATCATGCTCATTGCTGCCGCGCGCGCTCGGCGCAAATCCTTATGTTTGGCATCTAAAATCACTTGATCATTTGTGTATGAGTGGATAGTCGTCATATATCCATGTTTAATGCCGATTGCGTCATTCAGGGTTTTGGCAATCGGTGCGAGGCAATTTGTTGTGCATGAACCGACTGAAATCACCTGATGTGTAGGCTTTAGCGCAGAATCATTCACGCCATGCACGATTGTGGCATCAACGTCTTCCTTGCCCGGTGCGGAAATCATCACTTTTTTTGCGCCCGCTTCTATATGCCCCATACAGGAAGCTTTATCGCGGAATGCGCCCGTGCATTCCAGCACGATATCAATATCTAGCTCTTTCCACGGTAGATTTTTTGGGTCGCGCTCGGAGACTAGCTTAACTTTCTTTCCGGCAACCAGCAAGTCATCACCATCAGCTTCAACTTGCGGAAATGTACCATGGACGGAATCATATTTCAGCAAATGAGCATGGGTTTTAGCATCACCTGACCCGCCATTTACGGCAATAATTTCAACATCATAGCCATTTTCCACCACTGCGCGGATAACACAGCGTCCAATTCTTCCAAGTCCGTTTATTGCGATTCTTTTTGTCATGATATTTGCTTTATAAGGTTTCCTTCACAGCGTCAATAATTGCCTCGCCGGTAATCCCAAACTCCTCATATAGCTGTTCGGCAGGGGCGGAAGCACCAAACCCATCCATACCGATGAATTTATCAGTACAGCATAGATATTTATCCCAGCTCATGCGTCCGGCTGCTTCAACGGCGATTTTCACTTCATCACCTAGCACGGATTTTTTATAATCATCTGATTGCTGCTCAAATAATTCCATGCACGGAATTGACGCAACATTAACCTGCACGCCTTCTTCAGCCAGTTTTTGTGCGGCTTCCACTGCAATTGAAACTTCTGAGCCGGAGCTTAATATCGTCGCTTTTGGGTTTTCGGATTTATAAATCAGATAGCCACCGCGCGCACTCAAATTTTCTGAGGCATTATCACGCAAAAGCGGCAAGCCTTGGCGGGTTAATGACATTACACTTGGAGATTTTTCCAATCCTAATGCTACTTCCCAGCATTCTGCAACTTCAACCGAATCTGCGGGGCGGAAAATATATAAGTTCGGTATTGCCCGAAGCGCAGAAAGATGTTCGATAGGCTGATGGGTCGGGCCATCTTCACCAAGGCCGATAGAATCATGCGTGCCGACAAAAACATTGCGGATGCCCATCAGGGCTGCAAGGCGCAGGGCAGGGCGGGCATAGTCGGAGAAAACCAGAAATGTGCCGCCATAAGGAATGAATCCGCCATGCAATGTCATACCATTCATTGCTGCCTGCATCGCATGTTCACGAATGCCGTAATGAATGTATGAGCCGCTAAAATCATCGGGGGTGACAGGCGGGTTATGCTGAGTTTTTGTACCGTTTGAGCCGGTTAAATCCGCAGAGCCGCCAATGAGTTCGGGCAAGTTTTCCGTCAACACATCCAACACTTTTTGTGATGATTGACGCGTGGCGAGCTTGGCTTTCTCAGCGATGAACGAGGCTTTTAGCGGTTGTAATATTTCGCGCAAATCCGGCAATTCACCTTTTTGCATTCTTTGAAATTCAGCCTTGCCAACTCCATCAAGCGCGTCAACGCGCTCTTGCCATTGCCTATACTCACCTTCAGCATTTTTGCCGATTTCTCGCCATGCATTTAATATATCAGCGGGGATTTCAAATGCGCCATGTGACCAGCTTAGGTTTGATTTCGCGCCTGCAAGCTCATCCTTACCAAGCGGAGAGCCGTGCGAGCCGGAAGTACCTTCTTTTGTTGGTGCGCCATAGCCGATTTTTGTACGGCAGGCAATCATACTTGGTTTATCATTTGCGCGGGCAACTGAGATGCTTTCAGCGATTGCATAATAATCATGGCCATCTACTTCTTGAACATGCCAGCCAGAGGCTTCAAAGCGTTTTAGCTGGTCTTCGGAGGTGGAAAGCGAGGTTGGGCCGTCAATTGAGATTTTATTATCATCCCATAAAACAATCAGCTTGCTTAGCTTTAAATGCCCTGCCAGTGAAATTGCTTCCTGAGAGATTCCTTCCTGCAAGCAGCCATCTCCGGCAATTGTGTATGTATAATGATTAGTTACATCCGGAAAGCGCGCCGCCATCAACTTTTCTGCCATTGCCATGCCGACTGCATTGGCGATTCCCTGCCCAAGCGGGCCTGTGGTTGTTTCAATTCCGGTTGCATGACCATATTCGGGATGGCCTGCGGTTTTTGCCCCCCATTGGCGGAAGTTTTTGATTTCTTCCAAGGTCATATCTTCATAGCCCGTAAGGTATAACAATGAATATAAAAGCATAGAGCCATGCCCTGCGGAAAGAACAAATCTATCGCGATCCGGCCATTTTGGGTCTTGCGGATTGAATTTTAGGAACTCGGTAAAAAGCACTGTTGCAACGTCTGCCATACCCATCGGCATCCCTGGATGCCCCGAATTTGCTTGCTCAACTGCATCCATTGAAAGTGCCCGTATGGCGTTTGCCATTTGGCTTAGACCGACTTCTGTTTGATTTTTAACTGCGCTTTCTACCATTTTACCCTTGCAAAAATTTGTTTAGAAATGTAATTGTGTGGTGTAGATGTGATTTGTTACATTGTTTTGGAAAGAATTTCCACAAAGAAATTTAGATTTAAATTACGCAGGAAATATGCAGGAAACAGTAAATTTTGTAGATAGTGAAAAAAACAGGCTGGAAGCTGCGTTGCAGCGTGTGGAAGAAGCTATTGAGGCATACAGCAAAAATCTTGAAAATAAAGCTGTGAGCAAGGTTTCTGCCAATAGTCAGACGCAAATTGATGCGCTTAAAGAAAAGATTACCGGTCTGGATAGATTGATTAATGAAAAGAATGAAGAAATTAGCCATCTTTCCGGCGATGTGGTTCGCCTCAAGGATGAAAATCGCAAATTACGTGATTTAAACAAGAAAGTCGCCATCAAGCTCGGCGATTCAATCAAGGAAATTGAGAGTTTAGTAGCATGACGATATTAAATCTGGAAGTAAATAAGCGCGATTATGAAGTAGCCATAGAAGAGGGTGAAGAAGAGCATCTCTTGCGCCTTTCATATGAGCTGGATAAGCGCGTGCGTGCATTATCAAAGCAAGTTGGGACGGCGAACCAATCAACTTTGCTAGTGGTTGCAGGATTGCAGCTTCTGGACGAGCTTTTTGAAGCAAAACACGGCAATAGCAAGGCAGACGTTGATTCAGAAATCCAAAAGGCGACATCAAGCACTTTGAGTCAGGTCAGCGAAAAGCTGGAGAATCTGGCAAAAAAATTAGAAAAAAAGGCAAGTTAATCTGTGATTATCTGCGAGCAAGTTTCCTGTA
>PCXJ01000123.1:12538-17502 GCA_002787615.1 Alphaproteobacteria bacterium CG11_big_fil_rev_8_21_14_0_20_44_7 | reverse complement strand
AAACAATGAGATAACAAACAAATAACGCATAATAAACTCCCGATTTTTTATTCTTATAGCATCACTTTCATAAAAGTTTCACATAAATTTGTATAGTTTATCCTTGAAAATAGCAGCAAAATAAGGTAATGATAATTATTAACCATTCGTTAACTTTTAATTAAAAATAGGTATATATGGGATTAGCTATACTAAAATCAAAACCTTATCTAACCGAGCAATGGAACAGATTTTCAGAATATAAGAAAAATCGTCACATTCCTGAAAAAACCCCCGAAGAAAAGGAATTGATGGAGCATGGCGCATCTTTATTATCCGCCATTATAACCAAGGATGAAAATTTCATCGAACTGGAATATAATCTGATAGCAGCCACCATTGGTGAAGAAAAGGCTAAAAAAGTGAAATCACTGGCCGAACAGGCCGCCGAAATTTACCGCACCAAAAGCAAAGAGCTGATAGAGGCTTAGAAAAGACTGACAGTTTCTTTTTGGATGAAAATTATGGCATTTGATAACTCTAACGAAGACCAATTAAAGTCAGTATATAGGGGCACTATCGATTTAATGAAAAGCAACATCCAAATCGGCAGAGATCTGGACGAAGACCGCGGGCGCTTTAAATATGAAACTGACACATTCCTAGAACTGGAGAATATTGCTCTCCGTGAGCTGAAAGCAGAAGGCAGAGGAGAAGGAAGCTTTGCCGAAAGATATAGAACCAAGCAGGCCAAAGTTACCCGAATATTTGATGCGGATGGCAATGAACAGCCTATACATAGCAGATAAACCACTGCAATCTTGCACCACACTTTGAACTGATGTCATTCCGGCTTTATGCCGGAACCCAGTGCCTGTTTCACGAATCCTAGATTCTGGCTTTCGCCAGAATGACAATATCTTTAATGACAATATCTCTCACTAAGTGCAGACAAAATATAGAATCAACCCAATTTTGCCGATAAGCTCGCGCTGATGAACGGGTCGAGCCTACCATCCAAAACCGCTTTGGCGTTGCCATCCTCATAGCTTGTGCGCAAATCCTTGACCATCTGATATGGGTGCAGCACATAAGAGCGAATCTGATGCCCCCAGCCAATATCACTTTTGCCCGCTTCCACCACTTGCGCCGCCTCTTCACGCTTTTGCAACTCCAACTCATAAAGCCGCGCTTTGAGCATTTTCATCGCTGATGCACGGTTCTTAATTTGCGACCTGTCATTCTGGCATTGCACCACCACGCCAGTTGGAATATGCGTCATTCTGACAGCGCTATCGGTTTTGTTGACATGCTGCCCACCTGCCCCGCTAGCGCGATATGTATCAATCCGCAAATCTTTATCATCAATTTCAATCTCAATTTCGTCATCCACTTCCGGATAAATCCATACGCTGGCAAAGCTGGTATGACGGCGCGCATTAGAATCAAATGGCGAAATCCTTACCAAACGATGCACACCCGCTTCGGTTTTGAGCCAACCATAGGCGTTATGCCCCTCAACACGAATAGTTGCGGATTTTATACCCGCTTCCTCGCCGGCTTGCTCCTCCAGAATTTCGGTTTTGAATCCCCTATCCTCCGCCCAGCGTAAATACATACGATATAGCATGCTCGCCCAGTCATGGCTTTCTGTCCCACCTGCACCGGGGTGAATTTCGATGAAGGCATTATTCGCGTCTGCTTCACCCGAAAGCAGGCTTTCAAGCTCCATTTGCTTGGCTTTTTCGGCAAGTTTTTTGAGCGCTGCTTCAGCCTCCTTGGCAACTTCCTCATCCTTTTCGGCCTCTGCAAGCTCGATAAGCTCAAGATTATCATTCAATCCTTGCTCTAACCCGTTGAAATCACCAAGAGATTTTTCAAGATGGTCGCGCTCCTGCATAATCTTGCGTGCAACTTCCTGATTATTCCAGAAATCCGGCGCCTCAACTTGCTGATTTAATTCGGCAAGTTTCTTTTCACTAGCTTGCGGGTCAAAGAAACCTCCTCAGAAGCTGCAAAGACTTCCCGATATCTTCTTTTAGGTCAAAAATTTCTGCTTTCATATAATTTCCTTGCCTAGCTGCAATCTGCTATATAAATATACATTATGAAGATTTTCACAATAGTAATTTTATTTGCCATCGCTGCCTGTACACAAATTGAAGAAAGCCACGGTATTAATGTCCGTCCGGCAAGCATGGAAAAAATCACCCCCGTATCCAGCAAAGAGGATGTGATGAAGCTGCTCGGCTCGCCCTCAACCAAATCCAGCTTTGGCACGGAAGTTTGGTACTATATCTCCAATCAGCAGGAAAAACGGATTTTCTCGGAAAATGAAATATTGAAGCAAAACACTTTAGCAATTTCATTTGACGAAACCGACCAGATTAGCAATATCGAGCTATATGACAAGGATGACGGGCGGGTGTTTGACTTCGCCTCCGAAACCACGCCAACTGCCGGACATGACTTAACCGTTATCGAACAGATTTTGGGCAATGTCGGCAGATTTAATCCGGATAGCATGTCACGCAATAACCGGCGTTAATTATGCACATAACCTTTTGGAGCGACTAGCTTACCATCAAGTTTCAAGCCCTGCCCTGATATGATTTTGCCGATTTTATAGCAGCCCGCAACCGCATCACAATCTGCGGTGAATAACAGCTCATAATCATCGCCGCCGGAAATCTGCTCCAACAAATCTGCCGCCATATCCGCCAAAGGAATTTGCGCAGAAACAAGCTCAGCCCCAACCTTAGAAGCTTCGCATAACCTATTCAAATCTAACAGCAATCCATCTGAAATATCCATGCAGCTATTAGCAATCTCACGCAATTTTATACCAAGCTCAATACGCGGATTCGGCAATTCATAACGCAAATCACCCCGCCCTTTCAGCTTATTCTGCAAGCCGAGATATCCACCACCTAATGCACCGCTGACAAATATATTATCGCCAATTTTCGCACCGCTTCTGAGCAATGGCTTGGAAGTTTTGCCGATTGCGGTGACGGAAAGCATCAACGCACCATCATGAAAAACCGTATCACCACCCAAAAGCTGCACGCCAAATTCCTCAATATCTGCCTTCAAACCTCGGTTAAAATCATTCAGCCACTCGGCGCTGATATCTTTCGGCAAACAAGCGCCTATCAAAACCCCGAAAGGCTCTGCCCCCATTGCCGCCAAATCCGACAAATTCACGCGCAATGCTTTGCGGGCAAGATTATATGGCGCATCATCGGGGAAGAAATGCACACCCGCCACCAACACATCTTTGGTGATGACATATTCCCCAAAAACCGCGCAATCATCCAGCAGCCCCAGCGAATCCCGCCCTGCAATGCTGCGCAAATTTTCAATAATTTGCAATTCGTTAATTTTTGTTGACATAGCTCGTATTACTATATATTCGGTAAACAACAAATAACAGGAGAATTTAATATGTCATTAACCCCAGAAATTGTTCAGAGCACAATCAATTTACCCGAATGCCTAATACATTTAGAAAAAGAGGCAATGCTTGCGGGCGACGACCTTCGTGCAATAAGAAGTGGCGAGAAGTTGGCATTAAGCGAGTTTTCATGCAATTTAGGCGAGCATATTGCTGATTGGACAAATGAATTTGCCTATTACAAAAGAGACACAACCAGAATCTTTAATGCCACGCAAACCGTGAGAATTTTGTATACCACACTTCTGGTTGGAGCTGCCGACAAGCCGGAATTGCGTGAAAATGAGGAATATATTGAGGGCACTCATGCCGCCATCCAAATTGCCAGATATATTGCAAACCCTGATAAGTTCAAATGCTCGGATAATTTGCTGGCAGAACTGAAAAATTCCGCCTTTGAGGCAATTGATATGCTTCGCACGAATATTTGCAAATCACATGATACTAATGAATACCCTACCGAAAAACGCGAGCAAGATTCCAGAAATATTGAAACAATGTTTCTGGATTTGCAGGTTGCTATTGAAAGCGCGCCGAGATTCTATGCAGAAATCAAGGCCGAAAGCGGACGTGGCGCTGCTTAATTAAGCCATTAAAGCAAAATTAATACGGGCTGCGCTGCTGTAGAGGAGTTGGAGTTGGATAACCACCTTGGAAGGTGTGTCCGCGCAATTGCTCCGCCGTTAGCCCCTCCACGCCGCTTGCACAGCCGGAAATACGGTAAATATCACGCAAATAGGCAATTCTTTTTTCGGATGATGTAATCGCCTCATTCGCCGAGGTGATTGTGTACATATAGCCCAAAGGCGCCATAAAACTACGCACATCAGGGTTTTTATTTTTTTCCGCCGCAGCTTTATATTGCTCTGCCTCGTTGATTTCCAGCAATATATCACGGCAGGTGAGCTGCTTATCTTTTGATTGCACGGGAACTACGGAAGATGAGCGCACTCCTGAGCATGACGCCAGAAGGATAGTGGTAATCGTAATATAAAATATTCCGCGCAAATTCACCCACGTTTTTATTAAACTAAGCTTTATGTTAACATGACTTAAAGATATATTCAAAATGATTTTTAAATATCGCAGGAATTATGGCGATTTTATCAAATGTTATAGCTCACGCGCCAGCCAAATCACTTTTCCGACAATTCTCGTATCTTCAATATTCGATTCATATGTAGGGTATTTGGGGTTGTCCGACATAATCCGCAATCTGCCCGGCGAAATTATCTCCAGACGTTTCGCCACCAGCCCCATTCCGTCAAAAAGAATGAATATCCCCGGCGGGTTTGGAGTATGCTGGCTTATATTGATTAAAATCATATCGCCAGAATGCAATGTCGGCTCCATACTATCACCGCGAATGAATATCGCCCGTATATCCTCCGGCCTTGCAGCAAGCTCATTAATAATCCAATCTCGGCGGAAATAATAAGGCTTATCACGCTGCTCCACGGTAACAATTGTTTCACCACCCAAGGAAGATTCCACCTGAAGTGAGGAAACTTCACAAACATCGCCCCAT
>PCXJ01000123.1:0-12524 GCA_002787615.1 Alphaproteobacteria bacterium CG11_big_fil_rev_8_21_14_0_20_44_7 | reverse complement strand
ACTAAGATTCGGGTGAATGCCACTTAAGAGATATTGCATACTCACCCCAAGCTCATCAGCAATCGCGGTTATTTTTGTGCTAGTAGGATTGGTCGATTTGCCGTTTAAAATATCATAGACAAACGACCTGCCAACATTTGCACGCTCAGCGAGTGTCTTAGGATTCAACCCCTTCCTCACCATCTGGGCTTTCAATCTTGCTACAAGAGGTCTGTTTATATTCTCATTATCTAATTTTGTCGTTACCATGAAAAACTCTCGCTTCAACTATTGGTTGTGCAGAAGGTATAGCCACCTAAAAATCACCCGTCAATAAAATTATGAATAGTTATGATACATCCTAAATGCAGGAATTACAAGCAATTAATTCCCCATCGCAATCAATATTTATTCTCCAAATGAAACTTCAAGGTAAAAGCGTTAGGGAAATTTTAACTAAATTATATTCTAATTGAGCAGTATAAACAAAATCCCAACGATAGAAGGCGCAAGTGATGAATGAACAAACTACCCTAGCAGAGATGTTATGCACCAAATTTTGCCATGATATAATCGGCCCTGTAGGCGCAGTGAGTAATGGTATTGAATTTTTATTCGAAGAATTGCCGGAATTAAACAGTCAGGCAGCAGAATTAATTGATAACAGCTCCAAAGAATCAGTTTCGCGGCTACAATTTTACCGTCAAGCTTACGGCCAAAACACCTCAGATAGCGGAATTAGCATCACCGAAACAAAAAACCTGACCGAAAGCTTCTTGTTGCACGGCAAAGTTAAGCTCGACTGGCCGATTGAATTTACCGATATAAGCGGAATTTCCATCACCAGCCTTGAAAGAAAGCTCCTGCTTAATATTATTATTATAGCTGCCGGCTCTTTAATCAAAGGTGGCACACTTAGAGTTGAGTTCACAAATGGAAGCTTTATTGTAACATCTGAGGGCGAAAGCATAAAACTCGACCCCGCAATCAGGGATTTTCTTGAAGGAAAGGGAGATGTATCTAACGTAGATGCTAGGACTGTTCAGGCATATTATACATCGCTTACTTCCAAGGAATTAGGCAAAAAAATAAGCATAGAATTTGACGATACCAAACTGAAATTTGAGGTGAAAATCTAGCCATGGATGATTTGATTAATGAGTTCATTACAGAAACAAATGATAGCATTTCGGAGCTGGACACCGAAATTGTACAACTTGAGCAAAACCCGGAAGATTATGACCTTCTGAATAATATTTTCCGCCTAATGCATACTATAAAAGGCACTTGCGGATTTTTGGGATTATCACGACTCGAAAAAGTAGCGCATGCCGGAGAAAATGTGCTGGATAAAATGAGGAATAAAGAACTTAAAGTCACCTCACAAGCAGTTACATTTATTCTTGAATCTATTGATAAAATCAAAATGATTCTTGAAAATCTTGAAAATACCGGAAGCGAGCCTGAGGGCGATGATTCTGAATTAATAAAAACCCTGAATGACTTTGCAAAAGATGGTGGCAATGCCACAGCAATAGCCGCAGATGATGACGCTGAAGAAGAAGCGGCACTAAAAGCAATGGAGGCAGAAGCCGAAATAGCCGTAGAAGCAGAAGAGGCTAATAGCTCAGGTGATGATATATTCCCTGAAGATGAATTTGTACCCGTACCCGCAAATATGACGGGCATGGATGAAAGCGAAGAACCGGAAGCTGAAGCGGCATCTGAAGCTGAAGAAGATTCCGATAACAAAACAGGCACTTCACTCACAGAAATCATAGATGAGAAAGCCAAGCAACTGGCAATCGGCGCTGGACTAGACGAGAAATCCAATGCGGGCGAGAAGAAATCGGCTTCGACTGCAAGCATCCGAGTTGGCATTGATGTGCTGGAAAACCTAATGCAATTGGTCAGCGAACTTGTGCTAACTCGCAATCAGGTTGTCCAAATTATGCGCCAAAGCCCTGAGCTGGAAAGCGACTATGCCGGAGCACTGCATAGACTCAGCCATATTACTACTGATTTACAGGAAGGGGTGATGAAAACCCGCATGCAACCAATCGGCAATGCGTGGAATAAATTACCACGTATCATCCGCGATTTGAGCATGGAGCTTGATAAAAAAATTGACCTAAAAATGATAGGCGAAGAAACCGAATTGGATAGGCAATTACTTGAGCTGATAAAAGACCCGCTCACTCATATGGTGCGTAATTCCGCCGATCATGGGGTTGAAACTACAGCCGAAAGAAAAGCTGCCGGAAAATCAGAAACCGGAACTATTATTTTACGCGCCTTCCACGAAGGCGGACATATTATCGTTGAAATTAAGGATGACGGGAAAGGTATCGACCCAGAAATCATCAAACGCAAAGCCATTGAGAAAGGCCTGACCACGGAATCCGAAGCTGCAGTAATGGATAAGCGCCAGATATTGCAATTTATATTCGCTGCCGGATTCTCCACCGCCGCCGCCGTAACTTCCGTATCAGGACGAGGCGTTGGCATGGATGTCGTACGCACTAATGTTGAGAAAATGGGCGGCGCAATAGATTTAGATTCCAACCCCGGAACCGGCACAACCTTCCAGATTAAAATCCCACTAACGCTGGCAATTATGCCGGTATTAATCATGGAAGCAGGCAAACAAAAATTCGCCATTCCGCAGATAAACATTCTAGAGCTAGTTGTTACAAACGGCAATAACGAGCATAAAATTGAAAGGGTTAATGACACGCCCGTTCTACGCCTGCGCGGAAGATTGCTGCCATTAATACACATGGCGCATACGCTGGGCTTAACCAGTGAAGACACTTTAACCGAAAAGCAGTTTATCGTGGTATGCGAGTTGGGGAATTTAAGCTTCGGCGTAATTGTAGATAAAATCTTCGACACTGAGGAAATTGTGGTTAAACCCGTTTCCGCAGCCTTACGCGCAATAACTTTATATTCCGGCTCAACTATCTTGGGTGACGGCAGCGTTATTATGATTCTTGATCCAAACGGTCTAGCACGCAGCATCAATGTAAATGCAACAAATCAGGCAAATCAAGACCTTGCCGCGCTGGAAGATGAAAACGAAAGAACCACCAGCTTCCTGACCTTTAAAGCCGGAGGAGGCGCACCAAAAGCCATACCGTTGGAGCTTGTTTCCAGATTAGAGGAAATAGAAGTAAGTCAAATTGAGATTGCCGGCAAAAATGAGGTTGTGCAATATCGCGGCGATTTAATGTATTTGATTAATGTTGAATCACTTGAAGGCGAGATTAAGCGCATCAAAGAGAGCTGCAAAGATAAGTTCCAGCAAGTCGTCGTTTTCACCGACAGAGGCAGGGTTTTAGGGCTCGCCGTGGATGAAATCAGTGATATTATAGATGAAAACATCACCTCCTCACTTGAAGAAGCAAAAACCGGAATCAATCTCGGCAGCATGGTAATTGCAGGCAAAACCACCGATGTGTTGGATGTCCACAAAGTATTCCACAGAGTATTCAACGAATTCCAGAGATTAGGCGATAAAGAAATCGAACAAACCAAGGAAAAGATTCTGCTGGTTGAGGATAGCCCGTTTTTCCGCAAATTAATGGTACCGATTTTGATGTCACGCGGATATCGTGTCAAAACCGCATCAAACGGCCTTGAAGCAGCAAGAGTGCTGAGCAAAGACAGGGATTTCCAGCTAATTATCACTGATTTAGACATGCCGGAAATGAATGGATTTGAATTCTCCGAAGCCTGCAAAGGTGATGTGAATGTTCGCCATATTCCGATTGTCGCACTTTCCTCCAATGCTAGCCCCGAAACTACGGCACGCTGCGAAAAAATCGGCATGTTTGCCCATGTGAGCAAATCCGAAAAAGAGCGGATTTTTGAGGTAGTATCCGATGCGCTAAATTCTAATACAGAAGCCAGCTTTAAACCACAAGAGGCCACTCATGAGTAATAGTATCGCCACAGTTGCAGAAACCTCAGTTTCTAATGAAGTTAACAAGGTTTTCTCGACATTTTATGTCGCAAATCAGCTTATCGGAATTCCGGTTTTGCAGGTTGAAGATGTGCTGAACTCTATGCCGATTACGTGGATTCCACTATCCGCCAAGGAAATCGCCGGATTACTCAATCTACGCGGAAGAATCGTTACGGCAATTGATTTGCGCGCCCGCCTAGGATTGCCGGAATCTGAAGATAAAAGCAAATCTATGAGCATTGTGGTTGAAAGAAAAGGTGAATTATACAGCCTGATTTTTGATAAGGTCAGCGATGTGATGAGCTTAAAACCTTCTCAATATGAGCAAAGCCCAGCTAATCTTGAGCAAGTTTGGGCGGAAGTTTCCGAAGGGGTTTATCGCCTCGATAAAGAAATCATGCTGGTACTGAACATCGAAAAGCTATTGAACTTCTCCTGATAACCTTCTACAGTTATTTATGGACGAATTACAAAAATACCCACTATTCCACAGAATTATGCATTGGCTGATGGCTGCATGCATCATCGGGCTGATTATTCTCGGATTTATCATGGAAGATATGCCGAAAAGCGATTTTAAATACGAGCTTTATGGCTGGCATAAATCATTCGGGGTTTTAGTGATTATCCTATTTTTCATGCGCGTTATTTCAAAAATCGCAAGCAAACTCCCCGCGCATCACCCCGCCCTGCCAAAACGCGATATCGTCCTCGCCAAACTTGGGCATTTTGCGTTATATGTGCTTATGTTTGCAGTGCCACTTAGTGGATTCATTATGTCACAAGCGGGCGGACATCCTGTTGCGTTTTTCGGGCTACCAATTCCAGAAATATTTAGCACAAATAAGGAGTTGGGTGGAATTGCCCATGAGTTGCATGAAATTCTTCCATATTTATTAGCCGGAATCATTTCCATCCACATCTTGGCTGTGGTGAAACATCATGTGGTTGAGAAGGTGAATTTGCTAAAACGGATGTTTTAGATTATATCACCCACATGAGACTTTCTGATTTTGATTTTGAGCTGCCGCCGCAATTTATTGCCAATGAGCCCGCGAATCCACGCGATTCGTCTAAGCTGCTGGTGATTGGTGAAAAATTTGAGGATAAGATTTTCCGCGACCTGCCCTCCCTAATTTCTGCTGATGATTTGCTGGTTTTCAACAATTCCAAGGTTATCCCAGCGAGATTATTTGCTACCCCCCTTACACCCCACCTTAAAGCGGGAAAAGAGGGGGGTAAGCTGTTTGAAATTTTGCTACTTCGCAAACAGTCAGAAAATATATGGAACGCGTTTATAAAGGGCAGCAAAAGGCTGAAAGAAAATGATACATTAAATGTCCGCCACCCTGCACTTGTTGCGGAGTCTGGTTATGTAACCTCAGTAGAGGAGAGTAAAAACCGGATTGCGCAACAAATGCGCGATGACGAGCTAACCGTTACTGTTAAGAAAAAGTCTATTAACGGGGAAATAAAAATTGAATTAAGTGACGAATCTCTGATTGAAGAATATGGCCATATGCCGCTGCCGCCATATATAAAGCGCGAAGATAATGCGGCGGATAAAACCACCTATCAAACTGTTTATGCCGAGCATAAGGGCAGCGTGGCCGCACCCACGGCAGGTTTGCATTTTACCGAAGATTTATTGAGCAAAATTCCGAATAAAGCATTTGTAACTTTGCATGTTGGCGCGGGGACATTCCAACCCGTCAAAACCGAAGATATTACCGAGCATAAAATGCACTCGGAATGGTATGAAATTGACGAGGAAACTGCCGAGAGAATCAGAAATTGCAAAGGTCGAGTGATTGCAGTCGGCACAACTTCGGCTCGCGTTTTGGAAGCAAGCGGCGGCAAAGCGGGCTGCGGTGACACTGAGATTTTTATCTATCCCGGATATAAATTTAAAGTGGTGGATGCGCTGATAACCAATTTTCACTTACCAAAATCATCATTATTCATGCTGGTTTGCGCGCTGGCAGGAATTGACAAAATGCAAGCGGCTTATGAACATGCGAAAAAGAATGATTATAGATTTTATAGCTATGGCGATGGCTGCTTTATATGCCCATAGCCTTAGCGTCGGAACTTTCTAAGCTATATCTGGACAACTTTGAAAATCGAGGGTCATAAAATGGCGTAGGCTCAGTAAAAATTTCGGCGATTTTCCCTTTTGAATCCCGCGCAACTTCTTCACCAAGCTCCAGTAATTCCGACTTTTCTTTATCACATGTATTTCCTCCGGAAAGCACTACAACATGCTTTTTTCCGCCAAAGTCCCTATGACCTTCATGATATCGCCTCATTAACCCTGCCAATGCTGTCAGCGCCGCTCTTTCCGGAAAACAATAATCATCCATGCCTTTATGCGCCTTTTCATACAGAACCCCGCATAATGCGATTTGTTCAATAGTCGCCGTGGAAATTGGTCTGGCTAATTGACGCGCTATGCTAGTAGTAAAATCTCCGGATTTACGAGCTGTAATCCCCCCGACCATTAGTCTGCTTTGCCTTCCAGTAATCCTCTCCATGCATCTCAAATCTTCACAAGCTATAGATTCCATTTCGCCATTGCCATTTGCTAATGATTTTACCATCGCCGGAACATTTGCCAATTGTGAACCATACACCTTTGTAGGAGTCTGGTGATAATATGCAGAAAGCGAAGCAAATATTCCACCCGCGCCGATACTACAAAAAGCCGTGTCTGGCCTAATGACTTCCCGATCAATATCAACTGCCATAATACCCTGACCGATTATTACATCAGGGTCTTCAAAAGCTGATATTATTAAACCATCATTTGATTGTGCAAAATTATCAGCAATTCTAATTGCCTCGCTAAAGCCCTTTCCCCCAACTATTAAACGGTGGCGGTCTTGAAGCAAAGACTCAATTAAGCCCTTCTTCGTATCGGAAATTGCTTCAGAAACATGCACAACTACCCTAAAATTTGCACCCTGAGCATTATAATAATTAGCCGCAGCTAATACACCCGGCGCATGATTCCCCTCACTTGCTACAACCAATAACCGCTCATTCTGACCAGAATCATATAAATTTCGCAGCTTGTTAAATGCGCCGCCATCCTTGAAAGAACCCGTTCCTTGCGTTCTGCTACAAATATCACAAAAGAATATCTCCGCTCCTAGCATTTCCGAAAACGCATCACTTTTGAATATGCGGGCAGGCGTAATCTCCCCCACCGGCATTGCCGCTTGCGCTTCTATTATTTTTTCTCTAGTTACTTGAGTGGAATCTAAACTTGACATAATCACGATAAGTAAACAATTTTTTATCTTTATACAATGAAATTTGAACTGGAAATCAAAAATAATAGGCGAATTGGCGTTATAAAAACCGCACATGGGGACATCCACACACCCGCTTTTATGCCGGTTGGCACAGCCGCAACCGTAAAAGCTATGCTGCCCGAAAACGTGGCTAGCACAGGCGCGGAAATCATATTGGGCAATACCTACCATCTGATGTTGCGCCCCGGTGCGGAAAGAATTGCCAAACTTGGCGGATTGCATAAATTCATGAATTGGAACAAGCCAATCCTCACCGATTCCGGCGGGTTTCAGGTGATGAGCCTTGCCAAATTACGCAAAATCACCGAGGAAGGTGTTGAGTTCCAAAGCCATATTGATGGCTCAAAACATATGCTCACACCGGAGCGCAGCATGGAAATCCAGCATTTGTTGGGCAGCACTATCACCATGTCATTTGACGAATGCACGCCCTACCCCGCAACATGGGAGGAAGCGAAGAAATCCATGGAAATGTCGATGCGCTGGGCGGAACGGAGCAAGAAAGCTTATCAAAATCGTAAGGGATACGGCTTATTCGGCATTGTGCAGGGCGGAATATACCCTGACTTACGCAAAGCCAGCATTGAAGCCTTGGCAGATATCGGCTTTGATGGTTATGCTATCGGCGGTTTGGCAGTTGGCGAAGGGCAGGAAGTTATGTTCAAAGTTCTTGATGAAATTATGCCATTTATGCCGGAAAATGCCCCGCGCTATTTGATGGGAGTTGGCAAGCCAGATGATATAATCGGCGCGGTAGAGCGCGGTGTGGATATGTTCGATTGCGTTTTACCGACCAGAAATGCCCGAAACGGACAGATTTTTACCAGCGAAGGGGTGGTCAATATCGCCAACAGCAAATATGCAGATGACAATTCGCCGATTGACGCAAATACTTCCGCGCCGACAAAGGATTATTCAAAGGCTTATTTGCATCATTTGCACAAATCTAATGAAATTCTTGCCTGCATGCTGGCAACGTGGCAAAATTTGCAGTATTATCAGGATATGATGAGAAAATTGCGCTCCGTGTAATAAAAATTTCACTTTTCATTGATATAATAAGGGTTAAAGATAAGCTTAACCAAAATAGGCTTACGTATAAAATATGAAAATATCTAGATTCCTACCTTTCAGAAGAGTTGCCAAAAACAACAAAGGCACAACCGCGATAGAATTTGCGCTGCTTGCACCTATATTCTTTCTAGTATTCATGGGAATTATCGAGGTCGGGTTGACCATGTTTGTCGATTCCACCTTAAACACCGCACTCAGACTCGCTGCTAGAAATGGCATGACAAAGGGCTATTCAAGCATTGCAGAAGTTCGTGATTACATGAAACCATATATGGCAGGTATTTACCGCGAACCACCCGATATGGTGCTAACGATAGAAGTTATTCCCGCACCAACCAGAACTCCATCGGGAAATCTTGATCTGACTTCTGCCAATAATGAGCTGCAACGGCTGGAAGATATAGCCACACAGCTGAGAAATGATGCGCAAAAATCCACATATTTTACAACAAAGGATAATTTTGATTCAGACTTAGATCAACGCGGAACAATTGTTGTTTATGCAGCCAAATATAAATGGGGCGGCTTCACAGGGCTTGTTGGCGCATTCCTGCCAAGCAATCTTTATGCTGTGACAGTGGTTCGCAATGAAGAATTTGTAGAGCCATAACAAAAAATATATAAATCGGAGAATTAAATGCTTATAAAGCGCAAAAATAAGGGTAAGGAAGAAGGAAGTGCAGCAATTGAGTTTGCCATCCTGCTGCCTTTGCTGCTGATTTTGTTCTTCGGCTCATTTGAGCTTTCCAGATATATTCTTGTAAACCGCAAAATCGACAATGTCGCCAATGACGTCTCACTATTCCTAAGCCGTGAAGGTGTAATTTATGACGTTAATGGTGACGGCGTTATAAATGGTGCAAGTGAAGATGAAAAAAGGCTGGAAAGGTTAGTCAGATCAATTTCGGATATGCTTCTATACCCTTACGCACAAGATGAGTTTGCATCTATTGTAACCTTTGTCGGCAGACCGGTGAATGCCGCTATTGACAGAGATGATGCAAGGGTGATGTGGCAGCATTATATGGGGGGAGTTTCAAATACCGGAAAAGGTGATATTGCAAATTTCCCTGAGTTGGAAGCTAGCGCAAAATTTACCGTATCAACAAGCGGTGGCGGAACAAAAGTGAATACCTACACAGATTCATTCGGTGAAAGAGCTGAATTATTATATGAAGGTGACGGCTTCATACTATTTAACTCCGCCTATAAATATAATAGCGTGATAACCAACATCAAACAATATGTGACACTGGATTTCACTAATGCCTCTATCCTAAAAGCCGGCTCATATAAAGTTCGCAGTCGCTGGATTGATTCCGGCCCCGGCGGCATACCAGATGGCGTTATCGGTGCGAATGAATATTATAATGAAATGCATCTCTGCGTTGAGTGTAATATGCTAGACTCAGACAGATTGACTTCAAGTACGGGCAGGAAGAAATGTAATGCCGCCTCATACCCTGCAGAATCAAGTGGCTGTAGTTTCAATTAAGTCATAAATTAATTCATTCGTAAAAACAAAGTTGGCAAATAAGGATTCTGCTGGTAAAAACTTCTCATGCGGAATTTTAGCCATCGCTTTCTGAAAATCTCTCTAGCAATTATGCCAATATTGGCGTTATTGACCGCCCCTGCCGCCTTTGCTGAAAGCATTACGGTTGATTTAGGAGGTGAAGGCACTTTGTCATCCCGCCTTATCCAGATTATTACTCTAATCACCATTTTAAGCATTGCCCCAAGCATCCTTATCATGGTCACCAGCTTCACGCGCATTATCGTTGTTTTGTCACTCTTACGCTCGGCAATCGGTTTGCAGCAAACCCCGCCTAATGTGGTGTTAATCAGCCTCGCCTTATTCCTCACCGCTTTTGTTATGGAGCCGGTTTTTACCGAAGCTTATGACAACGCGCTGAACCCGCTTATGCAGGAAAAAATCACTGAAGAAGAAGCTTTTGAGAAAGGCGTTATACCATTCAAAAAATTCATGCTGCAACACACACGCGGCAAGGATTTGCAGCTTTTTGTCGATATGTCCGGAATGGATGAGTTGGAATCACCGGAAGCGACTCCTTTAAAAGTTTTAATTCCGGCATTTATGATTTCAGAGCTAAAACGCGCATTTGAAATCGGCTTTTTGATATTCCTGCCATTCCTGATAATTGATATGTTGATTGCCTCTATCCTGATGGCAATGGGTATGATGATGCTCCCGCCTGTAATCGTTTCGCTGCCGTTTAAAATTATATTCTTCGTGATGGTCGATGGCTGGTTCGTGGTTGCAGGAAGCCTTATCCAGAGCTACGGGGCGGGGTAAAGCCATGAGCATATTTACAACCATCATCCTCGCTGCCGGAAACGGGACTCGCATGAAGTCCGACATGCCGAAAGTTATGCATAAAGTGGCAAATAAACCTATGCTCTGGCATGTGCTGCGCGCGGCAGAGGCGGCAGGTGCATCGAAAAATATCGTGATTGTGCAAGATTCACATGAAGATGTGAAAAAACTAGCACTAAGCTTCCCGAGCACTGAATTTGCCGTGCAAAAAGAGCAACGTGGAACAGGTGATGCCGTTAAAGCCGCACAAGAGAATTTGCAAGATTTTGATGGTAATATCGTGATTCTAAGCGGTGATTGCCCCAACATATCCGCAGATGATATCAGCAATCTTTTAAATAGCGCAAAATCCAACCAAATCTCGCTTATCGCTTTCTCCCCACTCGACCCCGCGCAATATGGCAGAGTAATTACTTCAGAAAATAAAGTGCTGGGAATTGTGGAATATAAGGATGCCAGCGAAGAACAGCGCAATATAGATGTTTGCAATTCGGGAATTTATGCCCTGCCCGCAAAATTGCTTTTTAGCTTACTAGATGAATTAAAAAGCAACAATGCACAAGGTGAATATTACCTAACCGATATAGTCACAATTGCCGCTAGCAAAGGAATTGAAACCGTTTTTTGCTGGGCAGATGAGAATAATGTGCTGGGTATAAATGATAAAGCCGAACTTGCAGCCGCCGAGGCAATTATGCAGGATAATTTATGTCAGGCAGCAATGAAGCAGGGTACAACCTTGATCGACCAAGGCACGACTTTCCTTTCCGCCGACACAAAAATCGGTAGAAACGTAGTTATCAAACCCTTCACATATATTGATGAAAATGTGGAAATCGGTGATGATGTTACGATTGGCCCATTTGCGCATATCCGCCACGCAACAAAAATTGGCAAAGGTGCAAAAATCGGGAATTTTGTGGAAATAAAAAAATCTAATATCGGCGCAGGCTCAAAAATCAGCCATTTATCCTATATCGGCGATGCAAATCTTGGAGAAAATGTAAATATCGGCGCAGGCACTATCACTTGCAATTATGACGGCTTCAAAAAATATAAAACCGATATCGGCAACGGCGTTTTTGTCGGCTCAAACTCATCACTCATTGCTCCGCTTGAAATTGAAGAAGGCGCAATTATCGCCGCCGGAAGCACAATAACCGAGAAAGTCGTGAAAGATTCTATCGGGATTGCAAGGTCAGAACAAAAAAACTTGGCAGAAAAGGCGCTTTCCTTTAGAAACAATAAAAGCTCATCGGAAAAATAATTATGCCCATAAAACTCATCCCTACCAAAACTAATATCGCTTTCATCAATAAAAAAGCGATATGTATGGCATTAAGCCTGCTGGTCATTATTGGCACTGTTGCGCTAGTTGCCACTAAGGGGATTAATTTCGGGATTGATTTCACCGGCGGGATTATCATTGAAGCCAAAACCGATTCAAAAGTTGCACTTGCCGATATCCGCTCAGCTCTAGGGCAAAATGTCAGCCTGCAAAGAGTGGATGATTTGGGTGAGATTATGATTCGCCTGCCCTCCGACCCGAATCGGGAAAATCAGGAAATTATTACCGAGGTGAAGGCAAAACTCGCCGCGGTGATTGAAGGCAAAATTGATTATCGCCGCATTGATTATGTTGGCCCGCAAGTTGGCAACGAGCTGATTGAAACCGCCATCATCGCCCTGCTCGCCTCATTCGGCGCAATGCTGATTTATATCTGGTTCAGGTTTGAATGGCAATATGGCGTAGGCGCAATTTTAGCTCTGGTGCATGATGCAATTGCCGTGATTGGGTTTTACGTAGTGACGCAAATGGAGTTTAATCTCTCATCAGTCGCGGCTGTAT
>PCXJ01000109.1 GCA_002787615.1 Alphaproteobacteria bacterium CG11_big_fil_rev_8_21_14_0_20_44_7 | reverse complement strand
ATGTGACATTGATGTGTGGGGGTATTCCGATGTTGACCGGTAAATTGGGTAAGATGAGTGATTATAAAGCGATAAAAGTCTCAGAAGTAATTAACAAGAAAATAAAAGATATTTTTTAAATATACTAAAACAAGGAGTAAGAAATGGAAATTGCCTTCGACCTAACAATTATGACCCTCTTAGTCGTAACTATTGTTTATGCAACTAGTTTGAACAAGAAATTAAACCTTATTCGCAATCACCGAGCTGAGTTGAAATCGAATATTGAATCATTTTATGACGCTACGGAAAAAGCCACAAAGGCGGTCAAAGATTTGCAGAATCAAGGTGAGAAAATCGCCAAAGATATTAATAACAATATCGCAAAAGCCCGTACAGTTGCCGATGAAATAGATTTCCTCCTCAGCCGTACTAACAAGAAGATTATGGAGTTGAAGGAAGAAATTGATAGTGAATCTGCGCGTGGCGAATATAAAAAAGAAGTGCGCGGGTTTGAAGCGCGTAAACTTGGCCGTGAGGCTGCAAGAAAGCCGATATATAATTTCAATAATCTTGAAACTTTTGTTGAAGAGGAAGAAGTTTATGGTGGCTCTCTTGCGGAGGCAGAATTGGTCAAGGCATTGCGCGATAAGCAATATAAGGATGCGTTGGCAAGCTAATCAAAGAATTAATCAAAGGATGAGCATTTGAAACGGGCTTTTAAAATATTCAGAATATTACCGCTAACATTAATGATTCTGCTATTGGCTTTTATCATAAAAGCGGCGGAGTTTAATGGGATAGAAATTGTTCAGGATTCCATAGCGATGACAGGAAGAGATTTGCCCGATGTTGCGCAATTGGCAGAAACTGAGCCTGCTTCCGGCAAACTGCAAATGAAGGAAAGGCCGGCTCCGGCAGAATCGGCGCATGGTGAAGGTGAAGAAAAACCCGAAGAAGAGCTAACCCGTAAAGAGAAATTGGAGAAAATTGTTGAAGGCAATGAAAACGGCTTGCCGGATTATGTCCATGAAGAATCACCGGGTGAAAATATCCCAAGATATTCCGATGCCGAAAAAGAAATGCTGGAAAAACTCTCAATCCGTAGAATCCAGCTTGAAAGATGGGCGCAAGAACTGGATATGAAGGCTAATCTTATCGAAGCTACATCAAAAAAACTGGAAGAACAGGTGGCGGAATTGGAAAAGCTCAAAAGCGTAACTGAAGAGTTGTTGGGCAAATATAATGACCATGATAATGCCAAATTGCGCAGTTTGGTGAAAATCTATGAAGGTATGAAGGCGAAGGAAGCTGCCGAGGTTTTCAATCAAATGGATATGGAAATCATGCTGGAAATTATCGACAGAATGTCCGAGCGTAAAGCTGCGCCGATTCTTGCGAAGATGGATACTAAGCGCGCAAGAGAGCTGACCGAGAAGCTGGCAAATCAGAAATCTCTGGCAACCGCGATGGGCGTTGAGAAGAAATAAGTAAAATTAGCTCCCCAACAAAATTCTTGCAATTATTATAAATCCCTGTTAACCAAAATTAACGGGGAGGGTTTATGGTAACTGAAAAAACAGCAGAAACTGCAACAGCAACTAAAAGAAATCCATCAATCGAGAATGTAAATTTCGTAAGATTCTTGCGTGAATTAACCGGATTGGATGCTGACAGAGTCAAGACGGAATCGATAGGTGGTATGCTTCCTAATATGGCTGAAAAAGGTTTTTATCATGGTTGGGAGCATGAGGTACATTCCTACAGGGTGAACATATTGCCCGAAGTTGAAAAATCTGCGGATAAGATGATTCACAGCGTTGCAATGGCGAGCATATTCAGCGAGGCCGGTATATCGGCAAAAGTCACAAAGCAAGGCAGGCTAAATAAAGTTTCAGTGGATTTGGGCAGGGCTGTAGTAGGAGATGATGGCAATGCTTTCTATATACTATATCCAGCCGATTACCGTGATAGAATGGCAAGATATGCCGATTCTGATGAGTTTAATGCGGCAGTTGCCGCGAAATCTGAGGAAATTCAGGGAAGAATTGCCGAATTTGAGAAATGTTTCGGAATTTGCGGAAATGTGACTCCGAAATTTGATAGAGATAGAGGTTTTGTTGTCGATGTGCAGTTGAGCAAAGAATTATATCTCGGGCTGCGTGCGGATGCGGATAAGGTAGGTGAACTTAGCGATATTCTGTATGAAAGCTTTGGCCACCAATTCTCCGCACAGGAAAGCCCGGGGAGAATGCTCGCAGACCGAGAAAAATTGAGGATCTCCGGTGATTATTTCACCAATGATGCAAAATGGGGGAAGGTGGAGTTGAATGGTTTAAATTCCGTGTTGGAATCAGTTCGTGAGCAAGGCAACAATTCCTTTCAGGCTATAGTTCTGCAACAGGATGAGCTTGGCGGAATTAATGGTAACGGCGGGATGAGCTTCTAGCCTTTAACTATGCAATGCGCGTTTTTCCAGAATTCTAATAAGTCATATCATAAAGGAGATTATCGTGAATACCAGAGTGAAAGATTGTAATTTAAGAGATGCAAAATTTGTAAGATTTCTAAGAGACTTTACGGGACTTCAGGAAGACCAGATAGAAGTTATCGGTGAGGAATTAGTTAGCGGTATTCAAGAAGATATAGAAGTCTATAACCTGTATACTGCTAATATTTTCCCTGAGATGAGGGGGGTGGATGAACTTTTATATGCAGTAGCAACTGCTTCAGTATTTGATGAAAAAGGAATAAGTGCTAATGTTGAAAAAAGAAGAAGAGTTAGAAGTGACGAAACAACTGCTTTCTCATATCTAAGACCTAAAAGTCCAGCAGTTTCTGTGGCGATTAGATGTTTTACTCAGAGCTCTGGGCTGGATGTTAGTTGGGCTAGATATCCAGACAATTACGCTGAAAGAGTTGATGGTTTAAAAGGCAGTACAGGCTTCAAAGAAGCTTGCGCAGAAAGATATAAAGCTCTGCAAAATAATGTAGCGCAACTTCAAAGATGCTTTAGTTCTTGCGGTAGCGCTAAGCCAGCTATAGGAAATCCTGAAACTGAGGAGGGCATTCATAGTAGGTTTGTTGTGCAGGTAAGATTTAATCGTAATGCGCAGAAAGAATTACAAGATGACCCTTACAGAATTGAGCAGTTAAATGCTGAATTGCAAAAGTCATTTGGTTTGATTTCTGGAGGACATACTCTTGCGCGAGGCAGAACGTTAGAAATTTCCGGCGAGTATCTGACGATTGATAGGGAATGGCAGAAGGTGAATTTAGTAGAGCTAAAACAATATTTGCCAAGCGCGTCATCGTCGCGTGTCAATCAAGCTGTTTTGCAAGATGCAATTGCAGGCTATAAAGACTTGCAAAGAAGGTCACGTTGATTTGCGTTCTTTAACTATGCAATGCGCGTTTTTCCACCGCGAGTGCTGCTTCTTTTACCACTTCGCTGATTGTTGGATGAGCATGACAAGTGCGCGCAATATCTTCTGATGATGCGCCAAATTCAATCGCCATTGTGCATTCTGCAATCAAATCTCCGGCATGTGGTCCGATGATATGAATGCCTAAAACCTCATCGGTTTTTTTATCGGCGAGAATTTTTGCATAACCTTCCGCATCGCCATTAGCCAAAGCGCGTCCATTTGCCATGAATGAGAATTTCCCGACATTATATTCAATACCCGCTTCCTTCAGCTCTTCTTCAGTTTTCCCGACACTCGCAACTTCCGGATGCGTATAAATCACCCCCGGAATGGCGTTATAATTCACATGTCCATGTTGTCCGGCAAGAACTTCGGCAACTGCAACGCCTTCTTCTTCGGCTTTATGCGCGAGCATAGGCCCTTTTATGACATCGCCGATTGCGTAGATATTAGGCACGTTAGTTTGCCAATTTGCATTAGTTTCAACAAGTCCGCGCTCAGTAGTTTTGACGCCGACTTTGTCTAATCCCAAATTTTCCGTATAGGCTTTGCGCCCGACACAAACCAGCACGACATCGGCTTCCATAGTTTCGCTATTGCCGCCTTTCGCCGCTTCCATAGTTAGTTTTACACCGCTTTTGGTTTTCTCAGCGCCAGTTACTTTTGTACCGAGTTTGAATTTGATTCCCTGCTTTTCCAGCGATTTTTGGAAATCTTTGGTCAGCCCGTTATCCATCCCCGGAGTGATGCGGTCAAGGAATTCAATTGCCGTAACTTCTGCGCCCAAGCGCCGATAAACGCTGCCAAGTTCCAGTCCGATAACACCTGCGCCGATAACCACCATTTTTTTGGGTATTTCCTTGAGCTCCAATGCGCCTGTTGAAGAAACAATAACTTCCTCATCAATTTCAATCCCCGGAAGATGTGCAACGTCAGAACCGGTTGCGATTACGATTTTTTTCGCAGAATATTCATCATTGCCGACCTTCACCTTATTAGTAGAAATAATCTCTCCCGCGCCTTTGATGTAAGTAATCTTGTTTTTCTTGAACAGCATCTCAATGCCGCCGGTGAGTTGCTTCACAACCTTATTTTTGCGTTCCATCATTTTGCCGAAATTCACTTTCAGGCCGGAAACTTCAATTCCCTGTTCGGCGAAATTATGCTGTGCATTTTCGTATTGATGGGATGATTCCAGCAAGGCTTTGGAAGGGATGCAGCCAACATTCAGGCATGTCCCGCCAAGTGCGCCGCGCTTTTCCACACAGGCGACTTTTAAGCCTAACTGCGCTGCCCGAATTGCACATACATAGCCACCAGGGCCACCACCGATTATTATTACGTCGAATTTATTGTCAGTCATAATTATTCTCCTGCGGTTTAATTAACCCAGAACTACCGAAGGTACAATAAATTTATTATTGACCCGTTCCAAAAATCAGGTTAAGAAAGATTAATAATAATTGAGAGGTTTTATGTTGGGATTGGAAAAAGAAGGCCAAACTACAATTGATGAAAGGCAAAGGGGAGCCAGAATTAGGTTGATTGTTAACGCCTTTGAGACGCAGATTGCTTCGTTCTATGTGGCTGAAATTGAACCGCATGTAGAGCTTTTAGGAGAGTGTGATGATAATGTTTCTAGAAATCTTGATGGGGAGTTAGGCCATTTAAGGGATTTATGTAATCAGTTCATAAGAGCCCGAGAAGTTATGAAAGAAGGCGATGAAAATATGTCAGATGTTATGAAAGAGCGGAGGGCTTTAGTTAAGGAAAAGCTGCTTGATATGAAAAAATCAATTTGGGAATCTATGTCAGAATTACCTGCGGTGAAAAGAACAGATATTAAGCCAAAAGTAGATAAGTTGGTTTCAATGATTGATTCAATGGTGGCGGTCACAACTATTGGAACAAAAGATTGCACTAAACTGACTGATATTGATGCAGTTGAGCAAGGTGGATTTAATGACTTTGCTCAAGATTTTGCTGCAAGCAGAATGCATAAAGAAATGCGAGCTGCTGGCTGTTGACCACTGACTACTGACTACTGTCATCTATTATCTGAAGCGCAGCCTGTCTAGGGTTTTCCGCCTGTGTTATCGGCCTACCTATCACTAAATAATCCGCACCGGCTTTGATTGCATCTGCCGGGGTGGTTACGCGTTTTTGGTCTTGCGAATCTGCGCCTGCCGGACGAATTCCGGGGGTGCAAACTTTCAGCGCGGGAAATTGAGTTTTGATAATAGCGGCTTCATGCGGGCTGGCAATCACCCCATCTGCTCCCAAATCATGTGCCCAAGCGGCGCGGCGCAGTACTAAATCCTTTATGCTACAGCCATATTGCGTGGCATAATCTTCGTCCAGAGAGGTTAGGACTGTCACGCCAAAAACTTTGGTATTTGTGCTTTTTGCACCTTTAACCGCCGCTTCTAAAACCTGTTTTTCGGCATGGACTGTCAGCATATAAACGCCAAGCTCCGCCGCATTTGCAACGGCTTTTTCCACCGTGTTGCCAATATCATGATATTTATAATCGAGGAAAATCTTTTTTCCGCGCGCGATGAGTGATTTTATAAATTCATCATCAACGCGTAAGCCCAGCTCCATCCCGATTTTGAAGAAATCGCAAGCGCCATCAAGCTCATCAATCATCGAAAGTGCCTGATTTTTATCAGGGAAGTCCAGCGCTACGATTATTTCTGCTTTTTTGGTCATATTGTCCCCCCGTCTTTGTGACGGGGTCTAGCCTAAATTGCTACGACTTCGTCTTGGCTGGATACCGTCATTCGACGGTATGACAGTATAAAGGAAAATGTTTTTTGTCTACTTCTTATCGCAATTTAATTGCCCTGCAACCGCATAATCATGGCGTGCCATATCTTGCAGGATAATCCGCACATGGTCGGGTGTAACATCAACAGATTCGCAGATAGCCTTGGTCACGCTTTCTACCAGGGCGCGTTTTTGTTCAACAGAGCGGCCTTCAATGAGATTTATGTTCACGATTGGCATAATTAAACTCCAATTAGTAAGCGTTCCGGATTCTCAATCGCTTCCTTGATCTTCACAAGGAAAGTTACCGCTTCGCCGCCGTCAATCAGGCGGTGGTCATATGAAAGTGCGATATACATAATCGGGCGGATTTTCACTTCGCCATTCACTGCAACCGGACGCTCAACGATGTTGTGCATACCGAGAATTGCGGTTTGTGGCGGGTTGATGATTGGGGTGGAAAGCATTGAGCCGAAAATCCCGCCATTTGTGATGGAGAATGAGCCGCCGGTCAGTTCCGACATGCCAAGTTTGCCGTCGCGGGCTTTTTTACCAAGCTCGGCAATTTCCTTTTCAATATCGGCATAGTTTTTATTTTCGCAATTGCGCAAAACTGGAACAACCAGCCCTTGTTTTGTGCCGACTGCAACCCCGATATTATAATATTTTTTGTAGATAATTTCATCACCTTCAATCGAAGCATTCACTGACGGGATTTCCTGCAATGCATTGACGGCAGCTTTGGTGAATAGCGACATAAAGCCGAGTTTCACGCCATATTTCTCAACAAATTTATCCTGATATTTCTTGCGTAATTTCATCACTTCCGACATATCAACTTCATTGAAAGTGGTGAGAATTGCCGCAGTATTTTGCGATTCTTTCAAACGTTTGGCAATGGTTTGGCGCAGCTTAGTCATTTTTACGCGTTCTTCCAAATTAGCGGCGGGCTGTGGGCTGCTAGTTGTTGCGGCTGCTTGTGCAGGTGCATTTATAACATCGCCTTTAGTCACGCGGCCATCTTTGCCTGTACCTGAAATTGTTGCAGTATCAACGCCTCTATCGGCAGCCTGTTTAGCGGCAGCAGGCATAACTTTATTCGCATTGTTCGCAGCAGCAGGTGCGGCTTCTTGCTTAGCCTCTTCTTTTTTGGTGGTTGCTCCGGCAGCGCCTTCTTTAATGCTACCCAAAATCGCGCCGACTTCAACCTCATCACCTTCTTTGGCCAAGATTTTTTCAATCGCTCCGGCGGCAGGTGCGTTCACCTCAACCGTAACTTTGTCGGTTTCCAGTTCAACAATTGCTTCATCCATTGCAACGGACTCGCCCTCTTTCTTGAACCATTTCGCAATGGTTGCAGTTGAGATTGATTCGCCTAGTGTCGGTACTTTGATATCTACCATTTTATTCAGTCCTTAGTTGTTAGTCTTTAGTTGTTAGCTTTAATAGTATAAGTGAAAACAGTCAATGTTTAGCCCAATGCTTTTTCGCATATGTCATTTTGCTCCTGATTATGAACTTTGAGGAATCCGGTTGCAGGTGAGGCTGCCGCCAAGCGTCCAATATAGCCCACACGTTTGTTATTGCCAGATTCTCCTAGGCTTTCATCTAAGAATGCGCGGATAAATAGCCAGCCGCCCATATTTTTCGGTTCTTCCTGACACCATGCAAATTCAGCGTTTTTATAGCGTTTGAATTCGGCAATAATTTCATCTTTCGGGAATGGGTAGAATTGCTCAACGCGGATAACCGCCACATCATTGATTTTCTTCTCGGCGCGCATTTCCACAATGTCATAATAAACCTTGCCGCTACAAATCACTACTTTGCGGATTTTATCATCGGCAACCAGTTTGTCGGTTTCAGGGATTATGCGTTTGAATTTTGAACCAACGGCAAAATCAGAAAGCGGACAGGCCACTTCTTTTTTGCGTAGCAATGATTTTGGCGTCATCATAATCAAAGGTTTGCGGAAATTGCGATGCAACTGACGGCGCAGAATATGGAAATAATTCGCGGAAGTGGTGCAATTGGCAACTTGCATATTATCCTCTGCACAAAGCTGCAAAAAGCGCTCCAAACGTGCGGAGGAATGCTCAGGCCCTTGTCCTTCATAACCATGCGGAAGTAGCATCACCAGCCCGCTCATGCGCAGCCATTTTGCTTCACCGCTGGAGATGAACTGGTCAATCACCACTTGTGCGCCGTTTACGAAATCACCAAATTGTGCTTCCCAAAGCGTGAGAGCATTCGGCTCTGCCAATGAATAGCCATAATCAAAGCCAAGTACGGCGAATTCCGAAAGCGCGGAATCTATGACTTCATAGCGTGCCTGCTCGCCACCGAGATTATTTAGTGGCAGATAGGTGGATTCATTATTTTGGTCAACCAAAACTGAATGACGCTGCGAGAATGTGCCGCGCCCGCAATCCTGACCGGAAAGACGGATATTCTTTTTCTCTTTGAGCAAAGTTCCAAATGCAAGAGCTTCGGCGGTTGCCCAGTCAATCCCTTCGCCGCTATCAAACATTTCTTTTTTATTCTCCATGAGCTTGATAATTTTCTTATTAAACTCATAACCATCGGGGATTTTGGAGATTGCATAGCCGACTTCTTTGAGGGCTTTGAGATCAACTCCGGTGTCGGGCAAATCCTTCGCACCGCGTTCCGGTTTAATCAATCCCGACCATTCACCTTCAAGCCAATCAGCTTTGTTGGGCTTATAATCTTTACCGATTTTGAATTGCTCTTCGAGATAATCTTTGAAAGCATCCTGCTTAGCAGCAACACCCTTATCATCAATCACCTTTTCAGCGATTAGCTGGTTGGCATAAATCTCACGCGTGCGGGGCAAATCGGAAATTACCTTATACATCAAAGGTTGGGTGAACATCGGCTCATCACCTTCATTATGACCATAACGGCGATAGCAGACCAAGTCGATTACCACATCTTTTTTGAAAGTTTGGCGGAATTCAGTAGCGATTTTGCTGACATATAAAACTGCCTCAGGGTCATCACCATTCACATGGAAAATCGGCGCTTGTACGGCTTTTGCGCTATCGGAAGGATAGGGCGAGGAGCGGCCTTTTTTCGGGTTAGTGGTAAAGCCAATCTGGTTATTGACGATAATATGGACTGTGCCGCCGGTGCGATAGCCGTCCAAATCAGAAAGGACGAAACATTCAGCAACCGTTCCTTGTCCGGCAAATGCAGCGTCACCATGCAGCAGAACACTCATCACGCGGGTGCGCTCAGTATCTTTTTTCTGGTCTTGCTTGGCGCGCGCCTTACCGTTTACTACGGCATTCACCGCTTCTAAATGGGATGGGTTGGCGTTTAGCGATAAGTGAACCTTTTTACCCGCAACTTCGACATCATTGGAATAGCCCATATGATATTTTACGTCACCTGATGAGGAAATTCCCTCTGGGATAGAAAGATTGCCATGAAATTCAGAAAGCATAGCGGAATATGGCTTACCCATCACGGCGGTTAAAACATTGAGGCGACCACGATGCGGCATGCCGACAATAACTTCTTCAATTCCGGTTTGCGCGCCGGTTTCAATCACTTTTTTGAGGGCAGGAATAACAGAATCGCCGCCTTCAACCGAGAAGCGCTTAGTTCCGGTGAATTTTACATGGATAAATTGCTCAAATCCTTCAACTTCGGTGAGTGTGTTCAGCAATTCTTCTTTTTCAACGCCGCTTAAATTCGGCAGGGCGCGGGTTGACTCGATTTTTTCACGAATCCATGTGCGTTGCTCAGGTTCGTTTATATGCCCGAATTCAAAGCCGATATTTCCGCAATATATGGTTTTTAGCTCAGTGAGGATGGCACGCAATGTCGCTTTTTCCATGCCGAGCTGTCCGTTCAGGAAGATTTCACGATCATAATCGCCTTCTTCAAAGCCATACGTGGCAGGGTCTAGTTCTGCGCCGGGGGTTTGCGGGTCAATCCCCAACGGGTCTATATTTGCGGCAGTATGCCCGCGTTCACGATAGGCGCGAATCAGCATTAAAGCGCGGATGGAATCTGCTCCGGCAGAATCTTCGGCAGTGCGGGCGGGCTTTTTGTCCTTAGCAGCAGCATTATCATCATTAGCCGCAACGCCGATAATGCGTTTTTTTTCAGGAAACCATGAGGCAACATCGCGCTTCTCTACGCCTAGCTGGCTAAGGAATTCCAGCCATGAGCTATCCACGGAGTCTGGATTTTCTTTATATTTTTCAAGGAGTTCTTCGATAAAAAATGAATTTGTACCAAAGAGGAATGAGGAATTATCAACTGCAGACATTTTAAAACCCTATTTATTAACTAGTGCAAAATATCATAGTTTTCTTATCTGGCAAGTGTGAGAGGGCGAAAAACTGCACAAAAATCTTCAAAATGTAATAATATTGTAATATAATTGCTGTAAGTTGAGGTATGAAAGTTTATTAACCTTTAAACCGAGGCTATATAAGAACTATGGGTGAAGTAGTGAATAAAAATCAAAAAGATTTGATTGAGTTAACGCTGAATGCGCTGGGTGCAGTTCATGCGGATTTGGCAAGAGGTGGAAATCTTGGCGGAGCGAGCGAAGTTGTAAAGCAGCATTTTGATTTGGTGAATAAAAGATTAGAAGCAACCGGTGGAAAGTTTGACTTAGGCTTTGCCGGAACATTGGCAGCGAGCGCGATTTTGTCTGATATTGAAGCATTGGATAACACGAGTCATAAAATTGCAATTACGGCAATGAAAAATGCTCTGGAGCAAAAAGATTTAGTGCATATCAACGCTTATACTAATTATACGGCACGCAAGCCGGAAATTGAGGAAATGTCTGTTAAAGACCAAAAGGCGGAGCTTGGTAAAGCTATAGATGTCGCAGAAAAATCGCATGGTGATTATATCCGCGTTAAAGATGATATGAACCAAGATGAGCAGGATAAAGCGCTCACCAGTATGATGAATTATGCGATAGATATTTATGCGAATACTTCTGAAGGCAATAAGCTGGCCAGAGATTGGGCAGTTGAAACGATGACGGTGGTTAATGATTATCTAAATGATTATCTAAAAGATGAAAACGGCGGGAAGCTATATAAAAATGAGGAAGAGATAATCAAATTTCTCGAAGAGCAAAGGCAGCAGCGCAATCAGCCTGTGGAAGCGCCAGCGGCGCCAGCGCCAACGCCAGCGCCGAAAAGCAGCTCGATTTCCAGCCCGCTATGGGATATTGCGGATGAGTCAAAAGCGGCGGAATATGTTTCACTCGGCGATGATGGCAGATTTGAGAAGATGGATTTTACTGCCACTAATCCCGCTACTGACGGTGCGGTAAGCGCTGCGAGTGCAGAGCCAGAAGCGCCAAAACCACAAGTGGATATTGATAAATTGAAGCAAGTCGCGGCAAAGCTGAATGATGAAAAAGTTGCAGGCGACATTGATGCTCTTTTATCCTATACTGAAACCCTTGGTTATACTGACGGGACAGCAGAACTGGTTGTGCCTGAATCGGCAGATGGCACACATTATCTTGCCACGAATGAATCCCGCGAAATTGCAAAAGCTATCGCAGAAGCGGTGGAAGATGGCGTAGTTACTGATGACGAAAAGCTCGACCTTGAAGCGGGCTTGCTAGCAGCATTTGAGCGCGGCGGGGTGAAATCCATTAATGAAGCCGATAACGCTAATGTGGCGAGTGTTTCCGCGCAGGATGTGCAGGGCTATTTAGCGCAAATGGGCGTTGAGAATGCAGGGCGCAGCTAGAGAGTTGCAAGGTGCAAGGTTAAGCCTTTTAGCAAAATTCCTAAGCCGCCAATAATTCTTTCATCGCTTTGCCGAGTCCTGCCGGAGAATCGGAGATTTTGAAACCTGCTGATTTCATCGCTTCAATCTTATCATCAGCGCCGCCTTTTCCGCCAGCTACAATCGCTCCGGCATGACCCATTCTGCGTCCCGGAGGTGCTGTGCGTCCTGCGATAAATCCAACGATTGGCTTTTTGGTTTTTGAGCGTGCATAAAATTCGGCTGCTTGCTCTTCCGCATCACCGCCGATTTCACCAATCATTACGATTGCTTGAGTTTCATCATCGCCGAGGAATAAATCTAGGCAATCAATGAAGTTTGTGCCGTTTACAGGGTCGCCGCCAATGCCGATGCATGTGCTTTGCCCGAAACCTTCGGCGGTGGTTTGCGCAACGGCTTCATATGTAAGTGTGCCTGAGCGTGACACAATTCCGATTTTACCTTTTTTATGGATATGCCCCGGCATAATGCCGATTTTGCATTCACCCGGAGTGATAACACCCGGGCAATTTGGCCCGATTAAACGGGTTTTGCTGCCTGCTAATGCTTTTTTCACTTTCACCATATCCAAAACAGGGATGCCCTCGGTGATGCAAATCGCAAGTTCAATTTCTGCGTCAATAGCTTCCAAAATTGCGTCTGCTGCGAAGGGAGGTGGAACATAAATCACAGATGCATTTGCGCCTGTGCGCTCTTTCGCCTCGCCGACTGTGTTGAAAACCGGAAGGTTCAAATGCTGCTCGCCGCCTTTGCCCGGAGTCACGCCGCCAACCATGTTGGTGCCGTATGCAATTGCTTGCTCTGAATGGAATGTGCCTTCTTTCCCTGTGAAACCTTGGCAAATTACTTTTGTGTTTTTGTTTATTAGTACGCTCATTTTATTCCTTTAAGAGTTGAGTGGTTAGAGTCGAGAGTTGAGTGAATTATATAATCCTTGTAAAATTCTACTAATCTCATCTGTTTTTTCTAATAATAAATTTAATGAATCTTCCTCTAAGAATCCTAAATCATTTGCTAATTGTAGTTGGGTTTCAGTTTCTGCAAGTGAGCCATTAGCAATATTTATAAATCTTATAAATTCTTTTGTTGCTCTTCGGGAGCTGCCTTCTGCAATGTTTGACGGGATTGAGACTGCGGCTCGTCGAAGCTGAGCCGTGAGACCAAATTGCTCTTCTTTAGGAAAGAATTTTGTCGCTTCATATATACCTGACACTAAAGCCATAGATTTTTGCCATGCGACTAAATCACGATAGCTCTTAACTTCTTTCTTTTCTTTTAACTCAACTCTAGTCACTAGACTCTCTACTCTTAAGCGGCAGCTTTCTTAACTGCTTCGGTTATTTTTTGTGCTGCGTCATCTAAATTATCCGCAGGGATGATGTCCATACCGCTTTTTGACAAAATCTCTTTGCCTTTTTCAACGTTGGTGCCTTCTAAACGCACAACTAGTGGAACTTTCACGGCAAGCTCTTTCGCTGCGGCGATAACGCCTTCTGCGATGATATCACATTTCATGATACCGCCGAAAATATTGACTAGTAAGCCTTTCACGGCTGGGTCACCAAGGATAATCTTGAAAGCTTCTTTCACTTTCTCTTGGTTTGCGCCGCCGCCAACATCCAAAAAGTTGGCCGGTTCTTCGCCGTATAATTTGATGATGTCCATGGTTGCCATTGCAAGCCCTGCGCCGTTTACCATACAACCGATTGTGCCGTCCATTTTAACATATGACAAACCAAATTGAGAGGCTTTAACTTCAAATGGGTCTTCCTCGGTTAAATCGCGCATTTCAACGATTTCCGGCTGGCGATATAATGCGTTTGAATCAAAATTCATTTTCGCATCAAGCGCTTTGAAGTCGCCATCTGTGGTGCGAACTAATGGGTTGATTTCAACTTGTGATGAATCGGTTTTCACGAAACATTCATAAAGTGCGAATACGAATTTGCTGAATTTTTTAACATCATCTTTGTCTAGATTGATGCCGAAGCCAAGCTTGCGTGCGTGATAGCCTTGAATGCCCTCGGCAGGGTCAACATGCACTGTGATGATTTTTTCCGGATGATTTGCCGCAACTTCTTCAATCTCCACGCCGCCTTCTTCCGATGCGATAAAGGTGATTTGTGAAGTGGCGCGGTCAACAACGGCAGAAAGATAAAATTCTTTGTCGATATCTGTGCCTTCTTCAATATAAACTTTCTGAACTTCCTTGCCCTCCGGCCCGGTTTGGTGAGTAACCAAAACTTTGCCGAGCATTTCACGTGCAAGCTGTTTTACTTCCGATTTGTCTTTGGTTAGCTTGACACCGCCCGCTTTGCCACGTCCACCTGCGTGGATTTGCGCTTTTACCACATATAAGCTGCAATTTAATTCATTTGCTGCTGCTTCTGCCTCATCGGCGGTGAAGGCAACAATGCCCTTACTTGTCGGCACGCCGAATTTGCGAAGAACTTGCTTGGCTTGATACTCATGTATATTCATTTTTGTGTCCTTTTTCGTGGTTTTATTTTTGGCTACTACTTTGTTAAACTTCGGTCTTGCAAATTCTCATTTATGTTTAATAAACTCCGCTTTGCTCGCCTCGTTTGCCTCGTATTAGCTCAAAACTAAGCCCACTTTTTTTATTCGTTTCTTAGTACTAACTCGAAACTAAGAAAACTAATTTATTTCCTAATTTCGTTCTCTGCCTTGTCATTCTAAGGCTAGAAAGACTCTTGCAGAGATATCTGCTTTTACAGAAATTATTTATTGAGATGAAAATAGCAGGGTTATCTGGTTTGGCAAGGGTGTTTGTTAATTTTTCGCTGTCATTCCCGCGAAAGCTGGAATCTAGGGTAAAGTGCGTTAATCTTGGCTGGATTTTATTTTGCGAGCTTATCTTCCAGCTCTTGCTGGTGCGGTGAAAGCAGCATGACCTAATTGCCCTTTAGCTTCTCTGTCCATTTTAGCCAAAGCTGTTTCGATATTAGTTTCTATCCGATGAATGTCTGCGGCGGTTGGAGTAGATGTATCAGCGTGAATCGCCTCAAGCTGTTCGGCGTCTTTTTCTCGTGGCAGGTTATTGGTGTAATTGGCTATGGTCTGCAATGTTTTCAAAGTGGGGTTAGTTCTTATCATATGCAACGCACCGCTAGTTGCGGGCTGTGCTGCTTGTGTGCGGATAAAAGCAGTTATTTCCTCCAACGAAAGTTTATGAGGCTGCTTAAGTATTTTTGCGATGGTTATTGCGTTTGACATAAAACATCTAATATCAGATTTTTTGCCACTTAGTCAAGGGAAAATTAACAGTAGTTAATCACTTTATCTTCGCAATATCTTTCATCAAACCTTTTACGGCATCCACTGAGTTATCGAACATCTTCTTTTCTGTTTTGTTCAGCTCAATTTCTGCGATTTTTTCAACGCCATGCGCGCCGATAATGCACGGAACACCAACATATAAGCCTTTTACACCATATTGACCGTTCAAATATGCCGCGCAGGGCAGTAGGCGTTTTTTATCTTTTAAATAGCTCTCTGCCATTTGGATTGCGGCTGATGCGGGTGCATAAAATGCTGAGCCGGTTTTGAGCAAACCAACAATTTCCGCGCCGCCATCGCGAGTGCGTTGCACGATTGCATCAATCTTCTCTTTTGTTGTCCAACCCATTTTGATTAAATCAGGAAGCGGAATCCCGCCCACTGCTGAATAGCGCACTAATGGAACCATTGTATCGCCATGTCCGCCAAGTACAAATGCGGTTACGTCTTCAACTGAAACTTTGAATTCCTCGGCAAGGAAATAGCGGAAACGTGCTGAATCCAGAACGCCTGCCATGCCGACAACCATATTCGGTTTGAAGCCTGTGACTTTCTGCATCACTGCAACCATTGCATCAAGCGGGTTGGTGATAACAATAACGAATGCGTTTGGCGCGTGTTTTTTGATGCCTTCGCCCACGCTTCTGATAATGCTGGTGTTGATGCCAAGCAAATCATCGCGGCTCATACCAGGCTTGCGCGGCACGCCCGCAGTTACGATACAAACATCCGCATCTTTGATATCTTTATAATTTTTAGTTCCGGTATAAGCTGCGTCAAAGCCTTCAATCGGGGAGCTTTCTGCCAAATCCAAGCCTTTGCCTTTCGGTAGGCCGTCATCAATATCGAATAATACTACATCGCCAAGTTCTTTTAGGCCGGCTAGATGTGCTAATGTTCCGCCAATCATGCCTGAGCCGATTAATGCGATTTTGAATCTTTTATGGTGTGACATAGTTAATCTCCTAATTTTCAGCCATTAAGTTGTCAGTCTGCAATTTTAAAATGCTCATGTATTTCTATATACACTCCGCTTTTAAAATTTTGTCTTCCTAGTACTGGCTAGAAACTAAGAAGATTTCCAGAGCAATCTGAATTTCAATGCGAAGATAAAACAGATAAATTAAAAAACAATGAAGATTTGCGGGTTAGTTTATTATTTTGATGGGCTGCCATCTTGATCTCTGGTGAAATTTTCCGGATTGCGAATATCCCCTATATATTTCGGGCAAACAGCTTCCGCATCTAGGGTGTATTCAAACTCGCCAAAGAAATTCTTTTTGACGTCTGTGCCTTCTCCGGTTTCGCGATTGGCAGTATAGAGAATTTCTTTATGGTTGGCATATTCCCCAGTGGGCAGGTCGCGCTTATGTAGCTCGCGCAATAGCATCTCATCCATATCGTTTATTTTTTCAATATGGTCTGAGCCGAAGAAAGTGGCGATTTTCGGCATCCTGCCATTTTCCTTATAAAAATCTTCTATCGCGTCTGCCATGTTATTTACGATAAATTGATTGGTATCCTTGCTGATGCGGTTGTCTAGCCCATCCTTCACTTGTTTTGTTAGCTGATTATATTCGTTTTGTAATTCTATATATTCTGCACTTATATCCTTTACAGCTTGCTGATTGCCACTGTCATACGCAGCATTTAGTGATTTATCAAGTTTATTGAGTCTTTTGCCAACCTCCAAACGCTGCTTATCCAATTCCCTGCCTTGCTGTTTGATATATTCCGGTTCGTCAACGGCGATGACTTTTGCACCTGCTTGCATAGCGCCCATAATTTCATAAACCTGATTTGATATTCCTGTTCCTTTTTCTCCTTTTGGAAAAGCCGCAGCCTCAGGGTTGTTTAAGAGTGCATCTTTTAAGTCCACGCCCGCCTCGAGAAACACAAGGTCAGGACGGAAGTGCTTGATTGTTGAGGAGACATTTGCGGCAATGCTGCTATTGTCATGGTTGCTGTCGCCAAGGAAGATTGCCTTTACACCTTGGGCGGAAAGGCTCTTGCCCAGATTTCTTGCATTCTCAGTATATGCCCTTATGAGCTCATCCTTCTCGCTTTGGCTCAACTCTTGAATAGGCTCTGTAACCTTTGTCCCCATGCCATAAATTATAACAAATTTATGTTAACTTTCCAAGCAGTGGTTTAAGCCACCGACTTCAGTCGGTAAAAGTGGACTTCAGTCCGTTCCTTATTTATCCATAGTATACTCCTTTTTAAA
>PCXJ01000126.1 GCA_002787615.1 Alphaproteobacteria bacterium CG11_big_fil_rev_8_21_14_0_20_44_7 | reverse complement strand
ACATTAAATTGGAAAATATTATTCTCCAGCGCAAAAGCCATTTCATCGGCAGTTTTTCCCACGCCGGAAAAGATGATTTTATCGGGGGATATCCCGCATTTCAGCACGCGCCGTATTTCACCCTCGGAAACCACATCTGCGCCCGCTCCCAAATCACCCAGCGTTTTGATAACGGCGAAGTTGGAATTTGATTTTACGGCAAAGCAAATCAGCTTATTTAAGTCGGCAAGATTTTCATCCATCACCTGATAATGATGGGTCAATGTCGCGGAGGAATAGCAATAAAACGGTGTGCCGATTTCACGCGCAATTTCGGTGATTGCTACATCTTCTGCAAAAAGCTTGCCGTCTTTATAATGAAAATGATCCATAAGCCGAGATTTTTAGCATTTTTGCACAATCTATGCCAGATTAAAGTTAATAATTAGTTTTATGATATTTTGTCGGGTCAAAGCTAATCGGAAAATCATAAGTTAGCACTTGCGCACCTGCATCAAAATCTTGCGGAACGGGTGGAAAAGGCGAATGGGTTAATTTCCGAGCAACTTCAATGGCAGCTCTATCTAAGATATTATATCCGGTTTTCTGGATGAGGCTATATTTCATAACATAGCCGCGCCGATTGAAAGAGAGCCGCAAAATAGCATTTCCTGCCAGATTCTGTTCGCGCGCCTGTTTCGGGATACGGCTGGTTTCCTGAACGGTTAATTGCAGTAGGTCAATATAGGTGGCGGCGGCTTTGGCATCTTGGGCGAGGCTGTTGCCATAAATACTGCCGGATTTCTTGGTGCTGGTGAATTTTGTCGGGGTTGTTTGCTTTGCCCCAACCTTGAGATTATCCAATGTTGTTTTTTTCTTTTCCGGCTGCGGGGTTGGTTGCGCAATTTCAGGTTCATTCGCAATTTTCTCTGGATTATTTTCTTCAGCCTTTTGGATGTTGAGCAGCTCATCCTCTTTTTCCTCCTCTTCAGTGCCGAGAGAAATTCCTGCCGAGCCAAGGCGGATTTTCAGAATCTCAGGTTTTGCGATGATTTCAGGCTGATTATTCAGATAAATCACAAAAATAATCGCCGCGATTACATGCAACGAAATCGCGGTTATAAATGAATATGCTTGTAGTTTTTCCTGCTGCATTTTTGTTTTCTTGTATTTTATATTGGTGCTGAGGTTATGAGATAAAGATTTTTTACACCTGCCTCGCGGACGAGCTGCAAAATCTCAATCAATCTGACAGCATTTAAATTAGCATCGGCTTTTAGCATAATTTCGGCTTCAGGGTCAGTTTTTAGTATATTTATCAGCCTTTTCTCGAGCAATTTATCGCTTACTAATTCCAAATCCAGAATCACCTCATCTTCTCCAATGAGAATTTCCAGAGGCTCGGTCACAACGGCTGAGCCACTGAGGGAAACCGGCGCGTCAATCGGCAGAACATCGGTGCTGCGCAATGTTCCCTGCACGATGAAGAAAATCAGCAGCAGGAACACGATATTGATAATCGGGATTGTGCTGATTTCGATAGAGCGTTTTTTATGAGTTCCAAAATCCATGAGATGCCATCATATTTATAATAGTGAAAAAATCAATTCCTGAGCTGTGCAGGTTCGACCCAATAAGCGGGATATTTAGCGCGAAGCTGCTGCAAGGCTTGCTGTTGTGTGGTTTTATCGGGGAAAATGCCGAAACAGGTTGCGCCGCTGCCTGTCATTCTGGCGAGTTTGCAACCCGCAAAATTCCGCAAATCCTCAATTATGGTGGTGATTTCCGGCATAATTTCAATCGCAGCAGATTCTAGATGGTTTTCTCTTTCGTAGAAATTCCGGCTGGTTTTGGGCGTGCGCTCTCCCAGTATAAATTGCTCAAAAACTGATTTTGTTGCCAGCTCTTTTTTGGGGTTGATTAGCACAAAAAGCAATTCCTCTTCAATTTCTGCTGGGGTTAATATTTCACCGATTCCGGCAAAATAAACCGAATTTTTGTGATTTAATTGTGAATATAAACAGGCAGGAACATCCGCGCCCAGCGTTAGCGCGATTTCGTATAATTCTGTATCGGGAATATCAAGCTCCCAGATTTTGCGGGTGAGAATCAACGCGGCGGCGGCATCGGCAGAGCCACCTCCCAGACCTGCGCCGAGGGGGATGTTTTTGGTTAATGTGAATTCGATGCCTGCATTTATGCCATAGCGGGTTTTGATGGCATGCGCGGCGCGCAGGATTATATTATCTTCTATGTCAGAGCCGGTGAGGGATATTTCAGATGCGGGGCGGGCAGAGATTTCGTCAGCAATATCGAGGAAAACCGCGAGGCTTTGCAGTTCGTGATAGCCGTCAGCGCGTTTTCCGGTGATTTCTAGGAATAAATTTAATTTTGCATGCGCCTGCAATTTCAATTCTCGCTGGTAACATTATCCGCAGCGGGAGTTGAATTTTGGTTTGCAACTTCTAACAAGCCTTGCTCCAGCTTCAGTTCCAGCTTTTGCTTTTGTTCTGCATCAGGGTCGCTATCCAGTGCGCGCTGCCATTGGAATTTTGCCTCATTTTTGCGGCCAAGCTTCCAGTAAACATCGCCGAGATGGTCATTCACGGTGGCATCATAGGGCATTTGTGTGGCGGCCTCTTCGAGATATTCCACGGCTTTTGCGTATTCACCGAGGCGATACCACGCCCAGCCAACACTGTCGGTAATGTGGGAATCATCGGGGCGTTGCTGGTGCGCTTCGATAATCATTTCTTTTGCATCCTCAAGATTTATCCCCATATCCAGCCATGTATAGGCGAGATAGTTCAATATATCAGGCTGATTTGGCTGTAGGCTCAGCGCTTTCTTGAGGTCTTTCTCCGCCGCTTCCCAGTTTTGTAAGCGCTCATAACTAACGCCTCTGGCAAAATATATCGGCCAATATTTGCTGGTATTTTCTGAGCTTTTTCTGGAATCCAGCTCTTGCAGCCCTTGCGTATAATAATCAATTGCCTGACTGTAGCTTTCTTCCTTGCGGGCAAGGTCACCAAGGCTAATCATGGCTTCCAGCTTGGTTTCTTCACTAGAAATCAGATTCTCAAAATATTGACGGGCTTTTGCGTTTTCATCCATTGCTTCAAAATTGCGCGCAATAGTGAGTTTGGCATAATCACCGAGGGTAGATTTTGTGCTTATCTGGCGCAGGATATTATTCGCTGATTTATAATCTCCTTCATTTATGAGGATGCTTCCGAGTAGCATTTTCGCTTCATCCAATCCGGGATGGAGATATATGGCAAGGCGGAAAAAGGCGGCGGCGCGGTCAGAGTGATATTCCGTCATGATAATTCCACCAATGCCTAAGAATGCTTCTGCCGCACCTTGTTTGACATTTTTGATTTCATGATAATTCTCAATTCGGCTGAAGCCTTCCAGCTTGCGTTCAATCAATTTCATCTTGGTTTCATCATTTCTGGCTTTGAAAAAGCGATGCGCATTTGCGGCTATGGAAGTTGGCAGTTTATCACCTTTTATCAGTTCATTATAAAGCTGCTCGGCCTTTTTATCATTGCCTGCAATCTCAGCAATCAGCGCATAGTGATAATCCACAAACGGGCGGATAGCTTGCTCTTTTTCCAGAGTTTCCATCATTGCCTGCGCAGAGAGTTCATTACCCATGCCGAGCTTGACCCATGCATGCAAGATTTTATGGATAATTGTATATTGGTCTTTGCTTTTGAGTTTAGTGAGGATTTCATCCGCCTGTTTGAAATTCCCCTTCTCAATCGCAGCAGTTACCAAGGTCAGCCCAGCGATTGTAGATTCGTCATTTTCCTGCATCATGTCGGCGATTTGGAAGGCTTCGGAGAATTTGCCGGAAACCAGCAATAAGGTCATCGCTTTTGACTGCAAATATTCATTCGCATTATTACCGCTCAGAGTACCGGAGAAATAATCCGAGGCTTTTTCATAATCGCGGTTTTTTGCGGCGTGAAATCCGGCGAGATATTGCCCAACCCATGATTTTTCAGGTGAAAGATTCACGTTTTGCGCTATTTCGAGGCGGAATCTCTGGCTCACCTGCATGGCAGCAACCGCCATTAGTAAGATTGCCAGTAGGAGTAGTATTATTTTTTTTGTCAGAATCATAGTAATTTACTTGAAAATAAGGGATTTTTCCTATATTAACACGACCAATTATTATTGATATAAGAAATTTTCAGGAAGTTTAAAGGAGAATATCATGGGAAGTAAGAATAATCCGGCAGCACGTGGAACAGCGGGTGGAGTTAAGAAAATTGGCGGAAAACCTATTAAGCCGGTCAAGTATATTGGTAAATATGTTGGTCACGGAAACTATATTGCCGGACAAACAGAAGCCGGACAATTGATTGAATCAGACGGTGTGCCGACACCTTATTCGGATATTATTCCTGATTCTGCTGAGGCATAAAAATGGCTGATATTCCTGCTCTGAAATGGTTGAGAGAGGCAGGAGTGGATGAAATCGCGGGCGATACGCCCAGAGATTTCTTCGCCGAAAGTGCAATTGCCAAACAGGCTGCTATTGATGCGAAGTCTAAAGGTTCAGTAAATGCGCCTAAGAAAGATGTGGCGCAGCGGAAGCCTATCTTGCAATCTGCTTCAACATCAATTCAATCAAATACAACGCAGGCAAATAGCGGGTTTATGGATAATTCTTCAAATTATGCCGGATTGTCGGAAACGATTGAATCGGCGCGCAAGCTTGCCGAGGCAGCGAATAATCTTGATGAATTGAGAAAAGCGGTTGAAGGCTTTGATGGCTGTTCGCTCAAGAAAACTGCAAATAAAACCGTGTTTTGTGATGGTAATCCCGAAACTAAGGTTATGCTGATTGGCGAAGCTCCGGGTGCGGATGAGGACAGGCAGGGAATTCCATTTTGCGGGATGAGCGGGCAATTGCTCGATAAGGTGCTCAAATCAATCGGGCTTGACCGTGAGAGCGGATTTTATATCACAAACACAATTTTTTGGCGGCCTCCGGGCAATCGCAAACCAACGCCGGAAGAATTGGCGATTTGCAAACCTTTCCTTGAAAAGCATATAGCGCTGGTCGCCCCTAAAATTTTGCTGCTGGTCGGAGCAACGGCGGTGCAGGCGATTTTACAGGATAACTCTTCGATGAGCAAATTGCGTAGCAAGCAGTTCAAATATAAAAATGATTATATGGATGCTGATACCGAGGTGATGGTGACATATCATCCTTCATATCTGATGCGCTCGCCGCTCAATAAGCGTTTGGCGTGGGAAGATATGTTGCTGTTTGAGGAAAGAATCAAAAATTTGGGGTGATTGTTATGAGAAAAATCTGGTTTTTAGCGGTTATAGTTTTTACGTTTTCGGCAAATGCAGAAGAGAGTGCGCAGGGAAATGCATTGACGATTTATAGCAAAGCTGCACCCGGCTCAATTGACCCGAATATATATCGTCCGGTTGCGGGTGGCCAGAATTATGGCAATTATTCCGTGCCCGGCTATGCGGTGGTGCGCCATGTGCGCGAGGTGAATCTGGGTGGCAAGCATACCGTGCTGAAATTTCAGGATGTCGCTGCCAAGCTTGACCCAACAACCGTGCAATTTAAATCTCTGACTGATGAGAAGGGCACAAAAGTTACTGAGCAGAATTATCAATTTGATTTGGTGAGCCAGCAAAAATTATTGCAGAAATATATTGATAAGGAAATTACCGTTGAGCGCAATGTCGGCGATAATATAGAAACGATTTCCGGCACGCTGATGAGTACAGATGGTGGGTTGACGCTGAAAAACCCTGCCGGAAAAATCATGATAATTAATGATTATTCCTCAATCCAATTTCCCGAACTTCCCGGCGGGCTTATCACTAAGCCGACTCTGGTTTGGGATATATACACTGCAAAAACCGGTAAGCATCAGGCGGAAGTAGCATATCAAACCGAGGGGATAACTTGGTGGGCGGATTATAATCTGACTTATCGTGAAGGCAAAAATGCAAATAGCGGTTTGGTGGATTTCGGCTCTTGGGTTTCAATCATCAATCAAAGCGGGGCTTCATATAATAATGCGAAATTGAAGCTGATGGCAGGGGATGTGCAGCGTGCAGCGCCTCCGCAGAATGTTTACAGGAAAGAGATGCGCATGCTTGCGATGGAGGCTGATTCTGCTGCTCCGAGTTTTGAGGAAAAAGCATTTTTTGAGTATCATTTATATACGCTAAATCGTCCGGCAGATTTACCCGATAATTCGACCAAACAATTGGAGCTTATCCCGCAGGCGCAAAATGTTCCGGTGGAGAAGATTTATCTTTATAACGGAAATTCGCAAGCCCATTATGGCGGGGTGAATACGAATCGTGATATCGGCACGCAATCTAACAAAAAAGTGGATATTTATCTCAAGCTCAAAAATGATGAGAAATCCGGTTTGGGTGTGCCTTTGCCTTCAGGGCGTTTGCGGGTGAATCAGCGTGATGATGATGGCAGCTTGGAATTTATCGGCGAGGATATCATTGACCATACAGCGCGCAATGAGGATGTGCTGGTGCGCCTCGGCAGTGCATTTGATGTGGTGGGTGAGCGCAAGCAAATTGATTTCTCATATGATAGCAATCGCAAAATTATCGAAGAGGAATTTGAAATTAAGCTGCGTAACCAGAAGAAAAAAGGCGATGTGAAGGTGATTGTGAAGGAAAATCTATATCGTGCGGCAAATTGGAAAATTATCAGCTCCAGCGATAAATATGATAAGGAGAACTCCAATACTATCCATTTCCCGATTGAAATTGATGCGGGTGAGGAAAAAACAATCCGCTATCGCGTGCGCTATAGTTGGTAAGGTTTAGTCAGCAGTCAATGTTCAATGTTCAATAATAGATTGGCATTTGAGTGACGGATATTCACTTTGGCTGCATAAAAACTCTAGCATATCCTCCACGCCTTTGCTTTGCACAATCAGGCTCAGCTCACGGCGATAGTTAATCGCGAGGCTGAAATCCTCAAAAACTATGTCATTGATATACCAACCATAATTTTCCTGAGCTTTCATGAGATAACGCAGCGTGATTTGCTTAGTGCCGATGGCAAGCGGCATAGTCACCACCAGATTGGCGAAATCTTTGTCGGTACTATTCTTGGTTTTTTTCACTTGGCAATTGCCGTGAAACGGGTGCTGATTCGGCATAAATTCAAACTTCTCTGCCAGCAGAAGCAATATTATCGAGTTTAGTTTGATATATTGTTCGCGGGTCATAACATTCTGATATTTCGGCAGAATGAGCCTAAAATCCGGAATATCCGGTCTGCCCCAGAGATAGTTCAGGATTTGCTGTTTAGCCGCAAAATCGCGCTCATTAACCAAATCATCATTGGTAAAATGGCGGTTATAGGCGTTTATCAAATCAAAATGCTGAGTGATTTTATCGGAAACGCGCAAGCAATGCTCAATCGCCTGCTTGATTGCTTCCTGCTCAAATTTTTTCTCAACTTTCTCATCATCAGCGATTTTCTCTTCAACTTTATCCTCAGCCTTGTGGACTATATATCCGCCATAAGCATCAGGGGCGATAACTATTGTAAAAATTGTTAAAATCGTTAATATTCTATGCATGGCGAGTGATGAAAAACTTTTGGATAATGTGAACTTCCCGCAGGATATCAAAAATTTCTCTGTTGAGGAATTAAAAACCTTGTCGGCGGAGCTGCGCAACGAAATGATTGAGGTAATCTCCAAAACCGGCGGGCATTTAGGCGCGGGTTTGGGCGTTGTTGAGCTGACAGTTGCTTTGCATCATGTTTTTAATACTCCTTTTGATAAGCTTGTATGGGATGTTGGGCATCAGACATATCCACATAAGATGCTCACCGGACGCAAAGATAAGCTGCACACATTGCGGCAAGCAGGCGGGCTTTCTGGCTTTACCAAGCGCTCAGAGAGTGAATATGACCCATTCGGTGCGGCGCATAGCTCGACCTCAATTTCGGCGGCGCTCGGTATGGCAATTGCGCGTGATAAGAAGGGCGCGGATAATGAGGTGATTGCGGTTATCGGTGATGGTGCAATGTCGGCGGGTATGGCTTATGAGGCGATGAATAATGCCGGAGCGTTGGGCAGTAAATTAATCGTTATTTTGAATGATAATGAGATGTCGATTTCTCCGCCGGTTGGTGCGATGAGCAAATATCTCTCAAAACTGCTTTCCTCAAAATCATATCAATCAATGCGCAATCTGGCGAAGAATTTCTTGCCGCGCCCACTTTCTGAGGCGGCGAAAGCGGCGGAGAATTTCGCGCGGGAAATGACAGGTGCGGAAACGCTGTTTGAAAAGCTGGGTTTTTATTATATCGGGCCGATAGACGGGCATGATATGGAGCAATTAGTAGCGCTATTGGAAAGTTTGCGCGATGCGGAGGAGAACCGTCCGTATTTCCTGCATGTTATTACGCAAAAAGGCAAAGGTTATGCTCCGGCGGAGGCATCGGAAGATAAATATCACGGAGTTTCAAAGTTTGATGTCGAAAGCGGGGTGCAGAAAAAAGCTGTCGCTGCTGCTCCAAGCTATACAAATGTTTTTGCTGATGCGCTGATTGCTGAAGCTGCTGCGGATGAGAAAATTATTGCGATAACTGCGGCGATGCCAAGTGGCACGGGGCTGGATAAATTCGCTAAGCAATTTCCCAAACGTACATATGATGTCGGAATAGCTGAACAACATGCAGTTACTTTCGCTGCCGGATTGGCAACTGAGGGCTTCAAGCCATTCTGCGCGATATATTCCACATTCCTGCAACGCGCTTATGATCAGGTGGTGCATGATGTGGCGATTCAAAATCTCCCCGTACGTTTTGCCATAGATAGGGCTGGGCTGGTTGGTGCAGATGGTGCAACTCATGCCGGAGCATTTGATATTACCTATCTCGCTAGTTTGCCAAATTTTGTGGTGATGGCAGCAAGTGATGAGGCGGAATTGATGCATATGACGGCAACTGCGGCGGCTTGTGATGAATCGCCGATAGCTTTCAGATATCCGCGTGGCGAAGGGGTGGGAGTTAAATTGCCGAAAAAAGGCAAGATTCTCGAAATCGGTAAGGGCAGGATTATGCGTGAAGGCAAAAGCGGAGTTGCAATTCTGAGTTTCGGTGCGCGGCTGCAAGAAGCTATGAAGGCTGGCGAGGAGCTAGGCGCAACCATTGCCGATGCAAGATTCTGCAAGCCTCTGGATAAGGAATTAATCCGTAAATTAGTGAGTTCAAATAGCCAGCTTGTGACCATCGAGGAGGGCGCAATTGGCGGTTTTGCCGCGCATGTTATGGATTTTCTAGCGCAGGAAAAATTATTGCAGAAGATTGAATTTATCCCGCTACATTTGCCTGATGAATTTCAAGACCAAGATAGCCCGCATAATATGTATGCCTCAGCAGGGTTGAATGCTGAGCAAATTATTGAGGCATGTCGCGGCGATGCTTCCAACGTCATTTCACTAAAATCAGCAAAGAAATGAGCGATTTAATTTCAACATTGCAGTTGATTCGCTCCGAGAATATCGGGCCGCGTACATTTTATATGCTGGTAAATAAATATGGTAGTCCGCAAAATGCCTTGGCTGCACTGCCGGAAATTGCTGCTAAAGGCGGCAAGCGGCAAATCAAGATATGCCCGCGTGATGTGGCGGAAAAAGAGCTGAATAAAACTGCTAAGGCGAAAATCAAAATGCTGATTTATAGCGATTTGGCGTATCCGAATTTGCTCACAGAGACATATGATGCGCCGCCGATTTTATTCTATAAGGGCAATGCGGAGCTTTTACGCAAGGAGATAATCGGCATGGTCGGTACGCGAAATTCTTCGGCAGGAGGATGTGCGATGGCGCGAAAGCTGGCGATTGAATTGGGTGAAGCCGGAGTTGTTGTGGCATCGGGGCTGGCGCGGGGCATTGATGCTGAGGCGCATAAGGCTTCGCTGCAATCCGGCACAATTGCTGTGGTGGCAGGTGGTTTGGATACGGTTTATCCAGCCGAGAATGAGAAGTTATTTAAGCAAATTGAGGAGCAGGGCTTGCTTTTGGGCGAGAATCCGATTGGTACAAGCCCGCAATCGCGCCATTTCCCGCAGCGTAACCGGATTATTGCCGGAATAGCGCTTGGGGTTGTGGTGGTTGAAGCGGCAAAAAAGTCCGGCTCAATGATTACGGCGGATTATGCGCTGCGCGAGGGCAGGGAAGTTTTTGCAGTTCCGGGCAATCCGCTTGATCCGCGCTATTCAGGGACTAATTATTTGCTCAAAAACGGTGCAGTGTTGGTGGAAAATGCCGAGGATGTTTTGCAAAATATGGGTGCGCCAAAGCCAGGCAAATTATTTGAGATTCATAATGATTATGAAAGTGAGCTGACAGAGGCGGAGTTGCCGGAAATTGAAGATGCGCGCGGTGATATTGTTGGGAAGCTAGGGCTAACGCCGATTGGGGTTGATGAGATTGCACAGCAAACTGAGTTGCCGGTGTCATTGGTAAATGAGGTGCTGCTGGAGCTGGAAATCGCCGGAAAGATTGACCGCATCTGGGGTAATAAAATCACCCTAAAAGCCGCCTAAAAATAAAATTAGCAGATTAAGAGCTGAACGGGAAGTTGAACTGAGCTAAAAGCTCTTTCGCTTCATTATCATTCTTTGCGGATGTAACGATGGTGATATCCATGCCTTTAATTTTATCCACTTTATCGTAATTAATTTCCGGAAAAACGATATGTTCTTTTAGTCCGAAATTATAATTGCCCTGCTTATCAAATTTCTTTGGTGAAAGCCCGCGAAAGTCACGTACGCGAGGTAGTGCGATATTAACCAGACGATCCATGAATTCATACATTCTGTCTTTGCGCAAAGTCACCTTGACGCCGATAGGCATGCCTTCGCGCAATTTGAATGCTGCGATGGATTTCTTTGCTTTTGTTATAACCGGTTTTTGTCCGCAAATAGCGGTCAAATCATTCACTGCGGTTTCGATGAATTTCTTATCATTCACTGCGTCACTGCCGACTCCCATATTGACAATGATTTTCTCAATCCTTGGGATTTGCATCACGTTTTTATAGCCGAACTTTTCTTTCAGGCTATTTTTGATGCTGTCATTATATAAAACTTGAAGTCTTGCTGCCATAATTTTTCTCACAAATATTAATCTCGAAGCGGGAAATTGTTTTCCACCACGCTATATTATTTTAGTGCCTCCCCAGATCTTTTGGCGATTCTAATTTTTTTGCCATTTTCAATCTTGAAGCCAACTCTTGTCGGCTTGCCATCTTTAGGGTCAGCAATTGCAAGGTTGGAAAGCTGAATCGGTTTGTCGATAGTTTTAATTCCACCAGCATCTGTTTGGCTTGGTTTCTGATGCTTCTTCGCCTGATTAATGCCCGGCACAATAGCTTTGCCTTCTGCGGTCAGAACCTTGTCAACAGTGCCTTTCTTGCCTTTATCTTTTCCGGCAAGCACGATAACTTGATCACCTTTTTTAATTTTAGCAGCCATAATTTCCTCTTTTTATAGCACCTCAGGTGCAAGTGATACGATTTTCATAAATTTTCTGGCGCGCAATTCACGAACTACAGGGCCAAAAATACGAGTTCCGATAGGCTCATTATCTTTATTGATAAGAACCGCAGCGTTTTTGTCGAAGCGGATTGTGCTTCCGTCCGGACGTTTAATAGCGCTTGATGTGCGTACGATAACAGCGCGGTAAACCTTACCTTTTTGCACTTTACCACGCGGGATAGCTTCCTTCACGCTGACTACGATAATATCGCCAACGCCAGCGGAATTTCTGTGTGAACCACCCAATACTTTGATGCATTGAACAACTCTTGCGCCTGAGTTATCCGCTACGTCTAGTTTTGATTGCATCTGTATCATAATTTAGCTCCTAGTCTTAGCCATTAGTCATTAGTTGCGGCTTTGCCTTCCAGCACAACCCATGATTTGTTTTTTGAAATCGGCTTAGATTCTTCAATCTTTACGATATCACCAATTTTGCATTTATTATTTTCATCATGCGCAGAATATTTCTTTCTTTTGCGAATAATTTTCTTATAAAGCGGGTGTAGGATTTTGCGCTCAACCAATACGGTGATGGTTTTATCCGCTTTATCGCTAACTACTGTTCCTTGTAATACACGTTTAGGCATTAGCTGCTTCCTTATTTTTAATTTCGTTCAAAATAGTTTTGATTTTGGCAATTGAGCGGCGAACCACACGAATGCGCGAAGGGTTTGAAATCTCGCCAGTGCGTTGCTGGAAGCGCAGATTGAAGGCTTCTTTCTTAAAACCAAGTAGCTGCTCTTTTAGCTGGTCTGGCGTTTTTGTACGCAAATCAGCCGCTTTCAAAGCATCATTCTTTGATTTTTTAGCATCTTTCTTGACTTCTTTCTTAGTTTCTTTTTTCTCAGCTTTTGCCATGATAAATCTCTATTCTTCTCTTTTTACAAATTTTACTTTCACCGGAAGTTTTGCCGCGCCCAGCTCAAAAGCTTCACGTGCAAGATTTTCCGGAATTCCGTCTAATTCAAACAAAACTCTACCCGGCTTTACTTTTGCAGCCCAATATTCCACGCCGCCTTTACCAGAGCCCATGCGAACTTCAGCAGGTTTCTTCGTTACCGGAGTATCAGGGAAAACTCTAATCCAGAGTTTGCCAAGACGCTTCATGTGGCGGGTGATTGCACGGCGAGCAGCCTCAATCTGTCTGGCAGTAATCCTTTCCGGCTCCATAGCTTTGATGCCATATTCACCGAAAGAAAGCACAGTTCCGCCCTTAGCATTGCCATGAATGCGGCCTTTTTTTATCTTTCTAAATTTTGTTCTTTTTGGTTGTAACATCTTTCAATCTTTCTTTTTTATATTTCCGGCGGGAGCATGTTTCTAATCAAAACCCCCGTAAAATGCAAGCTAATTCCTAATTATCATTACTTCTTTTTTCAGCCGCCATCGGGTCGTGACCCATGATGTCGCCTTTGTAAATCCACACTTTGATGCCGATGATGCCATAAGTGGTCAGAGCTTCGGCAGTCGCATAGTTTATATCAGCGCGGAGTGTGTGCAAGGGCACTTGTCCTTCGCGATACCATTCCATACGGGCAATTTCAGCACCGCCCAAACGTCCTGAACAATTGATACGGATACCTTTTGCACCAAGGCGGATGGCAGATTGCATAGCGCGTTTCATCGCGCGGCGGAAAGCTACGCGGCGTACGATTTGCTGGGCGATACCTTCAGCAACTAATTTTGCATCAAGTTCGGGCTTTCTGATTTCGATGATGTTCAAATGCACCTCATCATCAGTGAATTTTGAGATTTCTTTTTTGATTTTCTCAATATCAGAACCTTTCTTACCGATAACCACACCCGGTTTTGCCGAATGAATATTAATCACGGTTTTTTTCGCCGGACGCTCAATTATAATTTTGCTGATGCCAGCTTCTTTTAGGCGCTTGTTCAGATGTTTGCGGATGGCAAAATCTTCATGCAGCTTATCTGCAAAATTTCTGTCAGCAGCAAACCAACGCGAATCCCACGTTTTGTTGATGCCTAGTCTTAATCCGTTCGGGTTTATTTTTTGTCCCATAATTTTCCTTTCTCGTCTTTCTATTTTTAGTTTCTACTTTGTCAGCTTTCGTCTCAAAATGCTCATGTAGCAAATTCTACACTCCGCTTTTTCGTCTCATCTTCCTAGTATAATTCTAAAACTAGAAAGACTCTTAAATCAAATATTATTCCCGCTCCTTCAAAACGATTGTGATGTTTGAAAACGGCTTGATGATTCTTGCGCCACGGCCTTTTGCACGGGCACGAAAACGTTTCATCGTGATGCTTTTGCCGGTATAGGCTTCGGCAACGTAGAGATTATCCACATTCATATTATAGTTATTTTCGGCATTAGCGATTGCGCTTTGCAGGCATTTTTTAACCTCAGTGGAAATTCGGCGGGTGCTGAAGGTTAGCTGCGCTAACGCTTCTTCCGCTTTCATTCCTCTAATCATTTCGGCAACAATATTGAGTTTTTGTTGTCCGGTGCGCAAAGTTCTTGCCGTTGCTTTTGCTTCTTGTGCCATTTTTCAATTCCTAGTCAATTCGTTCTTTATTCATTTATTAATGCGATTCCGAGCTTTGTTAGGCAACGGAACGCAAAAAATTATTTCTTCTTCTTGTCTGCGCCGTGACCAAGATATGTACGGGTTGGTGAAAATTCACCAAATTTATGTCCGACCATATCTTCCGTTACTAGTACGGGGATAAATTTCTTTCCATTATAAACACCAAAGGTAATACCGACAAAATCCGGCACTATCAAAGATTTGCGGGAATATGTCTGGATTATCATTGCAAGTTTGCCCGAAAGGCGCAAAGCCGCAACCTTCTTAAATAGGCTTGGGTGAATGAACGGTCCTTTTGTTGTACTTCTAGCCATTATTTCCTCTTCTTACGTGTTCTTAGAATCATTTTATTACTCTTCTTCTTGCTGCAGGTTTTCTTACCTTTTGTTGGCAAGCCCCAAGGTGAAACCGGATGACGTCCGCCGGAAGTTTTACCTTCACCACCACCATGAGGGTGATCAACAGGGTTCATCACAACGCCGCGAACGGTTGGACGAATACCCATCCAGCGTTTGCGCCCGGCTTTACCGATTTTTTCATTCTGATGGTCAGCATTTGATACAGCGCCGATAGTTGCAAGACATTCCGCGCGTACCATACGAAGTTCGCCGGAGCGTAGCTTTAGCTGCGCATAACCGCCATCTTTACCGACTAATTGAGCATATGAACCGGCAGCGCGGGCGAGCTGCCCACCTTTGCCCTGCTTCATTTCGATATTATGTACCAGCGTACCAGTCGGGATGTTTTGTAAAGGCATTGTGTTGCCCGGTTTAACATCAACTTTCTGTCCGGAAATAACTTTGTCGCCTTCTTTCAAGCGTTGTGGAGCGAGGATATAAGCAAGCTCGCCATCGCTATATTTTACTAGTGCAATGAAAGCTGTACGGTTTGGATCATATTCCAAACGCTCAATAGTTCCTTCCACATCAAGCTTGTTACGCTTAAAGTCAATGATGCGGTATGATTGTTTGTGCCCGCCGCCTCTGTGACGAGTGGTGATTCTGCCCGCATTATTGCGCCCGCTAGACTTTGGTTTACCCACTGTCAGCGTTTTTACAGGCTTGCCCTTCCACAAATCAGACTTATCTACTAAAACTAGATGTCTTTGCGTTGGTGTCGTTGGATTGAATTTCTTTAATGCCATTTTATTATACTCCACCTGCTAAATCAATTGATTGACCTTCTTTCAGAGAAACAATCGCTTTTTTGAAAGCATTTCTCTGACCTAATTTCCCGCGGAAGCGTTTGATTTTTCCGTCATATTTAATCGTGTTTACCTTGGTAACTTCCACGTTAAATATTTCTTCAACAGCGGTTTTGATTTCCTTTTTATGGGCACTAACCGGAACTTGAAATATATATTTACCTAGTGAGTTGGCAATGGTTGCCTTCTCGGTAATTACCGGTGCGGTGATAACCTCATAAGACCTTGGGCTAACAGTTTTCTTTGCTTTTGCCATTATGCTAACCTCTCTTCTAGTTTCTTAACTGCGCTTTCGGTTAGTATCAGATTTTCATGCTGCAAAATGTCATAAACATTTGCACCTGCGCTTGGCAGAACATCAATCTTAACCAGATTCCCGATAGCTTTTCTGAAATTCTCGTCAACTGCATCACCATCAATAAAAAGAACTGATTTCAGGCTTTGCTTATCCAGAGATTTTGAGAAATCCTTGGTTTTCGGAGTTTTTAATTTTGCATCTTTCAAAATCATAATCTTATTTTCTTTGGCTTTAGCAGATAGCGCCATTTTCAAACCCAAAACGCGGACTTTCTTCGGCAATGCATAGCTATAATCACGTGGTTTTGGAGCATGTGCAACACCACCGCCATATTGATGCGGGCCTTTTAGAGAGCCTTGACGCGCATTACCCGTACCTTTTTGTGCAAAAGGTTTTTTGGTTGTTCCGCGCACTTCGCTTCTTGTCAATGTGCTTTGCGTTCCGGCGCGGCGCTTGGCAAGCTGCCAATGCACTACCCGGTAGAGAATATCCTGACGAGGGTCGATGCCGAAAATCTCTTTATTCAGCTCAACTTCGCCAGACTCTTTAAAGTCAATTGTGTATAATTTCGCTTTCATGTCTATTCTTCTTTATTCTCTTTGGTTTCTTCGGATTTTGCTTCCGGCACTTCTGCTTGCGGTTCTTCAGCTTTCACTTCTTCAGTCGGTTTTGCTTCCGCCTTATCTTCATTTGCCGGTTTATTTGTTTTAATTGCGGCAGGAAGTGGGGCGTTTTGCGGTAATACTACTTTGGCAGCATCTTGCAAAATAACATAGCCGTTTTTTGAACCGGGCACTGAGCCTTTCACAAATACCAAGCCTCTTTCATCATCAACTTCAACGATTTCAAGATTTTGTTGAGTTACACGAACATTACCCATATGTCCGGCCATTTTTTTGCCTTTGAAAACCTTACCGGGATCTTGACACTGACCGGTAGAACCATGCGCGCGGTGAGAAACTGAAACACCGTGAGTAGCTTCCATACCGGCGAAATTGTGGCGCTTCATCGCACCGGCAAAGCCTTTACCGATTGAAGTTCCGGTTGCGTCAATAAATTGACCTCTAACAAAATGTGAGGCAAGAATTTCTGAGCCGATAGGCACAAGATTTTTCTCAGTCACGCGGAATTCTTTTAATTTCTTCGGTGCTTCAATCTTAGCTTTCGCGAAAATTCCTTTTTGCGGCTTGCTGACATTTTTTGGCTTTGCTTTGCCAACGCCAAGCACTACCGCATCATAGCCGTCACGACTTTTTGTTTTGTGAGCTACAATCACTGGAGATTCCAATTTCAAAACAGTAACCGGAATTTGGCTGTCTGCTCTGAAAACGCGGGTTATACCCAATTTTTTTGCTACTAATCCCGTACGCATTACGCCGCCTCATCCATTAGTTTAATTTCAACATTAACTCCGGCAGGCAAATCAAGACGCATCAATGCGTCAACTGTTTGCGGAGTCGGGTTTTCGATATCAATCAGGCGGCAATGAGTTCTCATCTCGAATTGCTCGCGCGATTTCTTATCAATATGCGGTGAACGGTTAACCGTAAACTTCTTGATTTTCAAAGGCATAGGGATAGGTCCCTTGACCTCAGAGCCTGTACGCTTCGCGGTATTCACGATTTCACCTGCTGAGTTATCAAGCGTATTATGCTCGTAACCTTTCAATCTGATTCTAATTTTTTGACTTGCCATATGATTTACCTTCCTATTCCGGCTATTTTTTCTAATTTTTCCACGTTGAGGCTTCTGTCAGCGTTATTAGTCCAAAGTTTCTCCCCGTCTAAATCTGCGACAGATACACCTTCAGGCAATCCCATCCTGCCACTGACAGCAGCTTCCCTATGTGCAAACATTCTCCAGCCATATCCTTCCTGATGGCCGATGCTTGATTCAGCAGTCGCAAGAATTTGCTGTGCGATTTGAGGAGTTATTGTCATTAAGCTGCCTTGTTTCCTTTAATTTCTTC
>PCXJ01000073.1:11400-18108 GCA_002787615.1 Alphaproteobacteria bacterium CG11_big_fil_rev_8_21_14_0_20_44_7 | reverse complement strand
CCAGCACCGGACGCAAAAAAATAATAATTGCAGATATGCGAAAAACATATTTTGCAAAAAGATATAATAGTGCTAGAAGGATATTAAATTAACTTATATATTGATGAAAATTCAAACAATCTTGGGAAAACTATGGAAGTAGCATATAAGGAAGAAGCGCCAACCACTCAAAGTTCTGTAAATATAAAATTTACTGTGGAGCGTTCAATCATTTTAAAATCACTCTCTCACATCCAATCAGTTGTGGAAAAACGCAACACTATTCCTGTGCTTTCAAACGTGAAGCTGGAAGCAGATGGTGACAGCATAAGGCTAACTGCTACTGATACGGAAATTTCTATTACTGAGACTATTCCGGCGAAGATAAGTGAGGCGGCAAGCATTACTCTGCCCGCGCAAATGCTTTATGAGATTATCCGCAAACTTCCGGAAGGCGCGGAGGTTGAATTCGTCACCAGCAGCAATGGTCAAATTGAAGTTAAGGCCGGACGTTCAAAATTTAAATTGCTGACTCTACCGGTTGATCAATTTCCGGTTATGGAACAGGGCGAATTACCACATAATTTCACTCTAAGTTCAAAAGATTTATTGGCATTGATAGATAAGGTTCGCTTTGCAATTTCTAACGAAGAAACCCGCTATTATTTAAATGGCGTCTATCTGCATGTGACCGAAGATGGTGATGACCAACTCTTGCGCTCCGCCGCTACTGATGGACACAGGCTGGCGCGCATCACTTTGAATATGCCGCAAGGTGCAGAAAATATGCCGGGAATTATTATCCCGAAAAAAACCGTGGGCGAGCTAAAAAAGCTTTTGGCCGAATTCAGCGAGGAAGTTAAAATCGCAGTTTCTGATACTAAAATAAAATTCATTCTCGGCAGCGTTGTGGTTACTTCAAAATTAATTGACGGCAAATTCCCTGATTATGAACGCGTAATTCCCCATGCGAATGATAAAATTCTCGAAGTAAATACCAAGCTTTTTGCCGAAGCAGTTGACCGCGTTTCAACCGTTTCATTTGAAAAAGCACGCGCAATCAAGCTCAGTGTCGACACCGGAAAAGTTATTGTCTCCGCCGATAGCGCCGATGGAAATACTGCGGATGAAGAGCTGGAAGCAAGCTATTCCGCCGATGCTATTGAAACCGGATATAATTTCCGCTACATGCTGGATATGATGAACCAGATTGAAGGTGAAACCGCGCAATTTATGCTGGCAGACTCCGCAAGCCCAGCCTTAGTGCGCGACCCATCCGATGTGAGCGTGCTTTATGTCATCATGCCGATGAGAGTTTGATGCTAACAGCTAGCAGCCAGCAACTAGTAGCTGCGCCATGTTAACTAAGATAACCTTAACAAACTTCCGCAATTATGGCTCTTCTCGGCTAGAATTCGGCAATTTATTCACCATCATCACCGGACATAACGGCGCGGGAAAAACCAACTTGCTGGAAGCTATTTCCCTGCTTTCACCGGGGCGCGGCTTACGCTCAGCAAATCTGGCAGATATCAAAAAGCACGGACAAAATGAATGGTCGGTAGTCGGTGAAGTTGGCGGCTATAAAATTGCTACTGGGCTGGAAATCGGGCGTGAACGCCGCACCGTGAAAATTGATTCGGAAAAGCAATCCGGCGCAAATATGCTGGCAGAATATGTTTCCTGCATCTGGCTCACCCCGCAAATGGATAATATTTTTCTGGAAAGCAATTCCGAACGCCGCCGCTTTTTTGACCGCATAATCTATAATTTTGACCCCGAACATGCTTCCCGCGTTGCGGTGTATGAAAACACAATGCGCGAGCGCCTAAAGCTACTCAAGGATGGTATTAATGATAGAAGATGGCTTGCCGCATTAGAGCAAAGAATGGCGGAATATGGCATCGCAATCGCCGCTGCGCGCAATGAGGTCATCGCCTATTTGCAAAATTCCTTAGATAAGGCAAAAACCAGCTTCCCACGCCCACAAATCACCATGATGGGAGTATATGAGAATATGTTGCACGAAAGCTCTGCCCTGTCTTGCGAAGAGAGCTTTGTTGAAAAACTCAAGAATTCCCGCGATGAGGATGCAAGGAACGGACGCACCAATCACGGCGTACATAAAACCGATTTCGCCGTCACCCATACCGAAAAGAATATGCCGGCAAATTTATGCTCTACAGGTGAACAAAAAGCCTTGCTGCTTTCCATCACATTGGGGCTGGCAAGATTGCTGCGTGAGCGCAAAAACCGCACCCCGATTCTGCTGCTTGACGAGGTTGTTGCCCATCTAGATGAGAATCGCCGCAAAGAACTGTTTGACGAGCTGGAAAATCTCAAAACTCAGAGCTTTTTAACTGGCACGGAAAATGCTTTATTTACTGGACTTCTGGGCAATTCCGAGTATGTTAAACTGGAAAATTCCAACGTAATTTAAACATGACAAATTCAGCAGCAAATATGACCCCTAATAACAAAAATATAGCAAATAATGCCGATTATGATTCAGGCTCAATTAAAGTACTAAAAGGGCTGGAAGCAGTTCGCAAACGCCCCGGTATGTATATCGGTGATACTGATGATGGCTCTGGCCTGCATCACATGGTTTATGAGGTTGTCGATAACGCAATTGATGAAGCTCTCGCCGGACATTGTGATACGGTTATAGTAACCTTAAATCCGAATGGCTCATGTACGGTTAAGGATAATGGGCGCGGTATTCCGGTGGATATGCATGAAGGCGAAGGTGTTTCCGCCGCAGAAGTTATCATGACACAGCTACATGCGGGTGGTAAATTTGACCAAAATTCATACAAAGTTTCCGGCGGCCTACATGGCGTTGGCGTTTCCGTTGTAAATGCACTTTCATCAGAATTAGAGCTTAGAGTCTGGCGTGACGGCAAGGAGCATGTCGCTGTTTTCGCTCATGGCGTAACCGTAAAACCACTTGAAGTTGTCGGTGATGCAAATGGCGAAAAAGGAACGCAAGTTACATTCCTGCCTTCGACTGAAACCTTCACCATGGTGGATTTTGATTTTTCTACATTAGAACATCGCCTGCGTGAGTTGGCATTCTTGAATTCCGGTGTAAAAATTGTGTTGCGAGATTTGCGCACAGAAGAAGAAAGCTCTTCCGAATTTATGTATGAAGGCGGAATTGAAGAATTCGTCAAATATCTTGACCGCGCCCGTACCGCACTTAGCCCAACCATAAATATCAATGTTGAAAAAGACGGGATGACCGTGGACGTTGCCCTACAATGGAATGATAGCTATTACGAAAACACGCTATGCTTCACCAACAATATCCCGCAACGCGACGGCGGAACGCATTTACAAGGCTTTCGTGGCGCTCTTACCCGCACCGTAAATTCCTATATTGCCGCAAGCGGGCTTGGTAAAAAAGAAAAGGTAACATTATCCGGTGATGACGCGCGTGAAGGCTTGACCTGCGTGCTTTCCGTCAAAGTTCCTGACCCGAAATTCTCCAGCCAAACTAAGGATAAGCTGGTTTCCAGCGAAGTTCGTCCGATTGTAGAAAGCGCGGTTGGTGATAAATTAAGCCAGTGGTTTGAAGAACATCCGGTTGAGGCAAAAAATGTGGTTGGCAAGATTATTGAAGCCGCAGTTGCCAGAGAAGCGGCGCGTAAAGCCCGCGACCTCACCCGCCGCAAATCCGCACTGGAAATCTCATCATTACCGGGAAAACTGGCTGATTGTCAGGAAAAAGACCCATCACTTTCAGAAGTTTTCATCGTTGAGGGTGATTCTGCGGGCGGTTCTGCCAAACAGGGCAGGGATAGAAAAACTCAGGCTATTCTGCCATTACGCGGAAAAATCCTCAATGTCGAAAAAGCACGTTTTGACAGGATGCTCGGCTCGGCTGAAATCGGTACGCTAATCACTGCGCTCGGCACGGGAATCAAAGATGAATTTAACCTCGAGAAACTACGCTATCACAAAATCGTCATCATGACCGATGCGGACGTTGACGGCGCGCATATCCGTACATTGCTGCTCACCTTCTTCTTCCGCCATATGCCGGAATTGATTGAGGGTGGATATCTATATATTGCACAACCACCGCTTTACAAGATGAAACGCGGCCAATCGGAAGTGTATCTGAAGGATGATAAGGCATTGGAAAGCCGCTTGCTTGACGTAGCTTTGGAAGGTGGAGAATTAGAATTTAATGGGCAGAAAATAAGCGGAGATAAATTACGCGAACTGGCAGAAAAAGCCCGCAAATATTCCTCTCTGATTCAGGGACTAACCGCCCGCGCCCCGCAAAATATCATCGAAGCTGCATTATTCGCCGGCGCATTTGACGGCAATTCATCACAGGCAACTGCCGATAAAATCACGCAGAATCTTCTCGATGCCAGAGAAACTCTGGAAGAGTGGAAGACCGAACTTAATGACGGAATCTTCAAAATCAACCGTACTACACGCGGCGTTACCGATACATATATCCTTGACGAAAAAATCCTGCTTTCCTCAGAGGCGCGGAATCTGGCGAAACATGCAGGCGAGTTCTCCGAATTATATAATAAGAATGCTCTGCTTTCCCGCAATGCTGCACAGGAAAAAATTCGCAGCCCGAAAGAGCTGTTTGATGGCCTGCTAGAATTCGGGCATAAAGGCGCTAGCATCCAACGCTTTAAAGGTTTGGGTGAAATGAACGCCGAGCAGCTATGGGAAACCACGCTTGATCCTAATAATCGCACCTTGTTGCAAGTGAAGGTAAATGAACAGGATGAAGCTGACCAAGTATTTTCCACATTGATGGGTGATGTGGTCGAGCCACGCCGTGATTTCATCCAGCAGAATGCGCTGAAAGTGGCAAATCTGGACGTTTAAATAAAGGAGTTTATATGAGCAAAGATTCCGAATTGCATGATTTTATCAAACGCGCGGTGAGAGAAAAAATCAGCTACGCAAAAATCGAGAAAGCCCTGATTGATGCTGGCTGGGAAAAAGCACAAGTAGAAAATGCGCTGAGCTTATACCATGATGCCGGAATTCCCGTTGCAGTACCAAAGCCTCTGCAAATCGCCGCACCGCGCTTATGGACGCTCAATATCTTTTATTTCGCAGCATTTTATACGACCTTATGCACACTAACATTTGCCATCTTCACCATTCTGGATAATAACCTGCCAGATGGACATAATCAGATGGCCGGCGCTTTTAAAAGCAGTAGCAGCCATGAATCATTGAAAAGCTATTTATCGATAATCATCGTTTCGCTGCCCCTGACCATTTATGCCGCGCATCTCATCCGCAAAGCGATGAAAGCTACCGGACAAACCATGCCGATTATCCGCCTGCGCCTGATTTATCTGAGCCTGCTTATCGGCGCAATCATACTCAGCGTGTGCGGGATATTATTCGTGAATTATGGCATTGACGGGGATTTAAGTCTGCGCTTCGGCATAAAAGTTGCGCTATTGCTGGCAAAATTTGCCGCGCTTTATTATTACTTCAAGCCTGAGCTATATAAGAGCGAGCAATAAGATGGCGGGAGAGATGGATACACGCAAAATCCTCACCATTATATTCTTCGTTATATTCGCACTTGTTTTGGTGGTCGGATTTTATTATGTCGGCAGCCCTGAGCATAACCGCAATTTGAATGCGGATAAGGAAAGGATGGAGGATTTGAGCTATATTAGAAATGGCATCAATAAATATTACCGAGAAAATTGCAAATTGCCTGATTCTTTAGATGAGCTAGAAATCATTCAACAAAACCCTGCTATGAAGCGACCTTATAGCTATAGACATAACTCCATTACTCATCCTATTGGTGATTATGAGCTGAAATCCGGCGATAAAGAAAATGAATATCAGCTATGCACGGAGTTTTATGCAGAAAGCGAGGGGTATAATCCGAAGATAGCTGAACCTATTATAGAATATGTCCACCATAATATCTCACATCCAGCTGGGCATCATTGCTTTAAACTCAAGCTAGATTCTTGGGCTCATGAAAAATGCGAGAAGAAAAAACCTCAGGCAAATTGAGGATAAGCAGCTTGCCCTTGCGGCTGACTTAAATCACGCACATAGCGTAAATCCCCCTCGGCAACATAGTGAGAATCCGGTATATGCAGAATTGAAGGCGCAGAACCCGCCACCCACGGCGCGGAAATATGCACACGATAAAATGAACCTTTATATGAAAAAGTCTCATTTAACTCAGCCGCCAACGGATGAACATGCCCAACAACAATATCGGTAATATCTTTCAGAGTTTCGGGAGCATCTTTCTCAATTGCCATAAAAATCTTTTCGTATAATTCATCTCGCGGATAAGCTATTTCCGATAGCCTTCCCACCAAGCCACTTGATTTTACGCTACTCACCAATATCTTTGCCACAAAACCCAATTCTATGTCTTGTGCAGAAAGAGCCTTAACTCTGCAAAGGCTTGGCTCTGAGCCATGGAGCAAATCGGTTAAATCGCTTATCATGTCACCATGGGTATAAAGCGTCTTGTCGATAATGCAGTAATTCGACCAGAAATGCAGCCTGCTATCCTCGGCAAAATTTTTCTCTATTAAATCTCGCCATTCCTCTGCACAATCATGATTGCCGGGAAGAATATGTATATGTGCATCCGGTGCAACTGAACGAATAATTTCCAACTCACGCAGGGCTTCATCTAATAATCCCTGAGGATTAATCTCAAAATCTAATATATCGCCGTTTAGAACTATATTG
>PCXJ01000073.1:198-11391 GCA_002787615.1 Alphaproteobacteria bacterium CG11_big_fil_rev_8_21_14_0_20_44_7 | reverse complement strand
GCTGAACGAATTTCCAAGGCCAGCGCCGGAAACTTCCGTTGAAAATTAGAGTATGCCGCACCCAGATGCGCGTCAGATATTTGAATCGTCCCGCTTGGCAGCGAGCTTCTTGCTAGTTTCTTCGTAAGATAGTGCATTTGGCGACTTTATAGCCAAACCGAATAAAGAATACAAATCTTATTAAGGGGAGAATTAATTCCCGAAAACGCTCAGGCCACGGATGAGGTCAATCGCGCGGGCAAGCTGATAATCATCCACTGCCGCTGCTCCTTCCTCGGTTTTATCCTCTATTTTCCCCGCTATAGGAACGCCTGCTTCTTGAGCGCTTTTATCATTGCTCAAATGCCCGTTCAGATTTGCTTCCGTACGCAGATATTTGCTTTGGTCCACAAATTCCAGCTTCGCTTGCTTCACTTCCAAATCAGGCGCAATTCCCTCTGCCTGAATGCTGCGCCCACTTGGCGTATAATAGCGCGAAGTCGTAAGCCGCATTGCGCCATGTCCGGTTAGTGGAATTACGGTTTGTACCGAGCCTTTTCCGAATGATTTCTCACCCATCACAATCGCACGCTTATGGTCTTGTAATGCGCCTGCAACGATTTCAGATGCCGAGGCCGAACCGCTATTTATCAGCACCACTACCGGCAAGCCGTCTATCATATCGCCTTTTGTTGCATTATAACGCTTAGCGCTTTCTGCCACACGGCCTTTGGTGGAAACAATTTCACCCTGATCGAGGAAAATATCTGCCACTTCAATCGCCTGATCTAGCAATCCGCCGGGGTTATTTCTCAAATCCAGCACATAGCCTTTTATATTTTTGCCTAATTTCTTTTGCTGGTCAGCTATTTCCTTTTTTAAGCCACTTGCAGTTTGCTCAGAAAATGCAGTGATACGCAAATAGCCAATATCATCGCCCTCAGAGCGCGCTTTCACTGTCTGAATTTTAATAATGTCACGAGTTACAACTTTTTCAAGCGGCTCATTTTCCCCTTCACGCAATATGGTGAGGTTGATTTTTGTACCAACCCGCCCGCGCATTTTTTCCACCGCATCAGATAATGTCATCCCCAAAACCTGACTATCATCTATGTGGGAAATATAATCTCCGGCTTTGATTCCTGCCTTAAATGCCGGTGTATCATCAATCGGAGAAACAACTTTCACTAGGCCGTTTTCCATTGTAACTTCAATTCCAAGTCCGCCAAATTCACCTTTGGTTTGCACCTGCATTTCTCTGAACGCTTTATTATTCAGATATCCTGAATGCGGGTCAAGTGAGGTTAGCATGCCGTTTATAGCATTCTCAATTAACTGGTCATCACCAACTTCTTCAACATAATCATCCTTCACACGCTCAAACACTTCACCAAATAAATTCAGCAACTCATATGTGTCATATTTAGGCTCTTCATTGGTTTCCACCTTCTCGGCTTCCGCAAAAGCGCATGTTGAGGCGATAAAGAAAACAAATAAGAATGCGAGAAACTTAAGGGATGTGTGCTTGGTAAATGTCATGATATCAATACTTTGTTAAAGTTGGCTCTAAATAGCTTTAGTATTAAAGGATTATTATATTTTACTTTCATGCGCAAGCAGCTTATAAAAAATTCATGGCAGAAGAACAAAATTATACCGTACTGGCACGAAAATACCGCCCTTTTGATTTAGATGGACTAATCGGGCAGGATGCGCTGGTGCGTACATTAAAAAATGCGCTTAAATCCGGACGCTTGGCGCACGCCTTCCTACTCACCGGAATTCGTGGTGTCGGGAAAACCTCAACTGCACGGATTATTGCACGTGCACTCAACAACATTCCCAAAGAAGATGCTGTTGATAGCCATATTGACGTGGTGGAAATGGATGCTGCCAGCAATACCGGCGTTGATGATATGCGCGAGGTTATTGAGGCTTCCCGCTATCGTCCACTTTCTGCACCATATAAAATCTTCATTATTGACGAAGTTCACATGCTTTCAAAAAATGCATTTAATGCATTGCTGAAAACCTTGGAAGAACCGCCTGAACATGTGAAATTTATCTTCGCCACCACCGAAATCCGCAAAGTTCCGGTTACGATTCTTTCTCGCTGTCAGCGTTTTGACTTACGCCGTGTAGACGCAGAAGTAATCGCAAAACATCTACATAATATTGCATTGCAGGAGAAAGTTCAGATAGAAGATGGCGCGATTCGCTTGCTCTCTTCTGCCGCCGAAGGCTCAGTGCGCGATTCTCTTTCCTTGCTCGACCAAGCCATTAGCTATAGCGGAAATACCATCAGTGAGGAGCTAGTGCAGGAAATGCTGGGCTATGCCGATAAAAGCAAGATTATACTGCTTTTTGAGGTATTGCTGGCAGGGAAAATAGAAGATGGATTGCGGATTTTTGAGGAAATCTCACAAACCAGCGCCGAACCGCAGCAAGTCATAAAAGATATGCTGGAATTTTGCCATCTCATAACCAGATTCAAAATCTCACCGAAATTAAAGCCGGAGAATATAACCGAGCTTGAGGCTGAGAAAGCTGCCGAACTTGCGCAAAAACTTTCCATGTCAGTACTAACCTTCGTTTGGCAAATGCTGCTGAAAGCCGTGAGTGAGTTGCAATCAGCGCCAAACCCTGGGCAGGCTGCTGAAATGGCGCTAATCCGCATTTCCCATTCTACCGAATTGCCGGATAATCCCGATGATTTAATCCGCCCTCCGCGCCGCGCAGAAACGCAGGCGGAAAGTCAGCAACCGCCAGCCCGCGAATTCCAGTCTGATTTTGTCCCTTCACCCACAACATTTGCTGAATTGGCAGGAATTTTTAAGGCGAAAAGAGAGCTGCTCGTTTACCAGAATCTAATAAATGACGTTAGTCTGGTTAGCATCAAACCGGAACAATTGGAAGTCAGCCTTGGCGCAGATGCACCAAAAGACTTGCCGGGCAAAGTCGCGTCTCTTTTGAGTGAATGGACGGGTAAACGCTGGATGGTTTCAGTTTCCGCGAGCATAGGAGAGGTCACACTCGCCGAACAATTTGCACAAAAAAAACAGGATTTGCTGGAAACCGCAAAATCCCAGCCCTCTATTCAGATGGTCTTTGAACGCTTCCCCGATGCAAAAATTACTGATGTGCGTGAAAGCCGAAGCGCAAACGGAGATAATGCAGCAAAGAAAATCATGGACAAAACCGATTAATTAGTGGCAAAATGCCGCAAAACCAAAAGGAGATTTTAGATGGATATTCAGCAAGTAATGAAGCAAGCGCAACAAATGCAAACCAAAATGCAGGAAGTGCAAGAAGCCTTGGCGCAAAAATCAGTTGAAGGACAATCCGGCGGCGGACTGGTGAAAGTTACCCTAACCGGCAAAGGCGTTGTAACCGGAGTTAGTATTGCCGATGAGCTTTTGAATAAAGACGAGAAAGAAGTTCTGGAAGATTTGGTTGCGGCTGCTTTCAATGATACGAAAACTAAAATCGAGGATGATTTTCAGGCTGAAATGGCGAAGGTTGCCGAGTCTATGGGTCTTCCTGCCGATTTCAAATTACCAATGTAATATTGGTTAGTGCTTCATAAAATCACAACTGAAGAATTTGGAGTTGAGCTGGAAATTGCTTATGCCAGCACGGCAAACTTCACTGGCAAGGCGGTTTATAAGAAGCCCGAAGCATATCTCCATCCAAAAGCTGCTCAGCATTTGAAAACCGCAATTTCCTATGCGGCGGCGCTTGGCTATAAAATCAAAATATTTGATGCCTACCGCCCAAGCGAGGCACAGTATAAGCTTTGGGAACACACGCCCGATGCAAACTTCCTCTCACATCCGGATAGCGGCTCACCCCATTCGCGCGGGATTGCAATCGACCTGACCCTGATTGACGAAAACGGTGTTGAACTTGATATGGGCACGGGATTTGATGATTTCACCAAGAAATCCTACCACTCAAATCTGGAAATTTCCGCCGAGGCACAAAAAAACCGCCGGATTCTACTGGGAATTATGAGTGCTGCCGGCTGGGATTGGTATGATAATGAATGGTGGCATTACCAGCTTTTTAACCCGCGCGCCTATAGATTATATAGCGATGCGGAGGCGGGCACAGGCTTAATATAAATAGGGAAACAGATGTCGGAAACTCCTCAATTTCACCCTTTTCATTTGGCAATTCCGGTGCAGGATTTGCAGGAATCCCGCGATTTTTATGGCAAGCTGCTGAGCTGCACAGAAGGCAGAAGCACCGAAAAATGGATAGATTATAATTTCTTTGGGCACCAGCTTTCTTTGCATTTGAAACCTGAGGAAACCCGTATCGCGCAAGCAAATGAGGTTGACGGCAAAAATGTTCCCGTCCGTCATTTTGGCGCTATCCTGCCTTGGAAAGAGTGGCATGAGTTAGCCGAAAAGCTGCGCGCGGCAGACATAAAGTTTACTATCGAGCCTTATGAGCGCTTCCGTGGGGAAATCGGCGAGCAAGCAACCATGTTTTTCCACGACCCAAGCGGCAATGCGCTGGAGTTCAAATCCTTCAAAGATATGTCAATGATATTCGCAGCTTGAAGCTATTCTTCTTCGTTGGCTTCTGCTTCTTCTGACTCACTGGCTTCGGCTGCTTCTTTTTCAGCCTGCTCAGCCGCTTTCTTGGCAGCTTCGGCAGCTCTGATTGCACCTTCAACAGAAGCCTGTTTTTGCGCTTCTCTTTCAGCTTTCTCAGCGTCTAATTCTTCTGATAACTGATTTTCCGCCTCTGATTCAGAACGCGCAACATTCACCTTAATCTTCGCATCAACTTCTGCATATAGAGATACGGTAACATCGTAAGCGCCAACTGAACGGATAGGATTAAGCAAATTGATAGACTTACTATCCACTTCAAACCCGTCTCCGCGAATATGCTCGGAAATCTCACGCACGGTTACAGAACCATATAGCCTGCCATCTTCAGCAGCCTGACGAATGATTGTGACTGTAACGCCATCTAATTTTTTTGCCAACGCTTCTGCAGCTTTTTTCTTATCATCGTTTTTGGCTTCAATCTCTTTTTTCTTTTCTTCAAAAATCGCGATATTTTCTTTATTCGCACGCAATGCCGCACCACGTGGGATTAGGTAATTTCTTGCATAGCCGTTTTTCACAGTAACGATTTCGCCTATTTTTCCTAGCTTTGCAACTGGCTCTAAAAGTACAACTTCCATCTTATCCTCGGAGTTTTTGTTTTAATTTATTATTCTTACCTATCTAAACTTACTTATCCACATATGGAAGAAGTGCTAGAAAACGTGCGCGTTTTACTGCTTTCGCCAGCTCACGCTGTTTTTTAAGCGAAACTGAAGTTATACGGCTAGGTAACATTTTACCCCTTTCCGAAATAAATTTCTTCAAGAGCGCTATATTTTTATAATCCACTTTTGGAGCATTCTTTCCTGAAAGCGGGCATTGCTTATTTGTTCTTACAAATGTTTTCTTACCCAAAAGCGCGGAAAGCGACGGGAATGTAGGTAATTTCTTGCGGTTATCTGTTCTTGGTGCTTCAGCCATGTTTAAGCCTCTATCTTAATGTTTTGATATTCATCTTCATCCTGATTCAGAATCGCAGAAGGTTCATCGTTAATCTCTTCCGCCCGTACAATCAGGCAGCGAATCACATTTTCATGCAATTTCATATTACGCTCAAGCTCGGCAACTTCTGCATGGTCGGCATCAACGCCCAAATGCACATAATGGCCTTTTTTTGCTTTGCGGATTTCGTAGGCAAAATTGCGCAAACCCCAGCTTTCATTTTTGATGATTTTACCGCCATTCTTAGTTAGGAATTCAGTAAATTCTTTTGTAATCGTCTCGACTTCTTTTTCGCCGATTTCTTGACGTACTATATATGTAATCTCGTATAAAGCCATATTCTCTTATACTCTGTTTTTTGTTAAGGGAGCGCATAGTACATATTTTATGAGGCTTTGCAAGTGTTTTTTGTTATATATTGCAGCTTGTTAAATTGCTGCACTCTTTTGCCAGTTTAATTTCCAAATCACCAATCTGTGATTGGCCAAAGCCCAGCACCGGAATATAATTCTCATCAAGATATAGATTTATCACCGCATCCCTCTCATGCAAGCGTTTTAACTCACTTTCACGCCAGCCGGCCAGCGCTTCTTGCTTGAAACTCACATGCAATAATTGCTTCCTCTCGCCCGCGACCTTCTTCTCTTTATAGCCATGAATCGTATATTTTAAATTAAGCAGACGCTTTGCATCATATACCGGGAAATCAAAGTTATGCGGTAACGGGGTTTTATCTTGCATAAGCTGCTTGATTTTCTGCATCGAAACAACTGCCGCAGTTATCGGATCGGGAATATTCTTCTTTTGCGCGGCTTCCACTTCCGGATTATCTTTCCACCATGAGCCGGTAATCGTTTCTTCCAAGACATCACCTTCAGGAGAGTATCTAACCAGCAAATCCTGATCATATTTCTTTTGCCGCCATTTAGAGCGATAGGAAAGCGGAATATGCTTATTATTTGAAATCTTCCCGACAACGCGGTTTATGCTATCATATTTCATTATATAGCGTGCGAGATTCAACGAGTCCAAATCCGCAGTGTAATCATAGCCGGAAGTGCTATTTTTCAGGGTAACTTTTATGACGCCAACCCGCATTGTCCCCAGAAAAACATCATAGCGCAGAGCCTTTCCTTCAACTAGCGGGGTTTGTTCTGCCCGCGCAGGCATTACATCTGCCAGATTTACAGAAATTAGCATCAAAACCAGCAATATGTAGGAAAAGAGTCTGTTCATATCATTTTTTATATCAATTTTAGCGCTAAATGTCAACCTTTCTTTTAGGCAGGCTTGGGCGCGGTTTCTTTCATATAGTCAGGTAAATCGGCGCTAGCATCAATATTAAACTGCGGTATAATGATTCTGCGCGCGATTAAATGCAGCTTTTTGCTGAACCCCTCTTCAAAAGCGCGTTTGCCACCATATTTGCCATCCCCGATTATCGGGCAGCCAATCGCCTCCATGTGCACACGCAATTGATGCGTACGTCCGGTTATTGGGCGCAGCTCCACCCAGCTCAGCTCCTTGCCTAGCTTTTCCAACACCCGATATTGCGTTATTGCCGGCTTGCCCTGCTGCATATTCACCTCGACTTTCTCAATATTCCGCCCGCTTTTAAGCAGCGGCAAGTCAATTTCACCGATTTTATGCTGCGGCACACCACGCAATAATGCCCAATATATTTTCTCAACCTGCTTGCTTTGCAGCGCTTCCGAGAAGGCCGTTGCCATGCTGGTTTTCTTGGCAATCACCAACACACCGCACGTATCTTTATCCAGCCTATGCACTAATTTATAGCGGGGGCTTATTTTCTTGATAATATCATCTACAGAAATTTTCACACCGCGCCCGCCTTGCGAGGCGAGGCCATGCGGCTTATTAATCACCAGAAAATCATTATTCTCAAAAATTATCAATTTGTTGAAATCGGCTATATCCCTATCAGAAACCTGCATTTCGGAAGAATGTTTCACGTGAAACATTTCCGTTGGCGGCTTAATATCTATGGTTATTGTGACAACATCACCTGCCTTCACCCGCAAACTTGCCTCAGCTCGCAAGCCATTCACACGCACATCCTTCTTGCGCAACATCTTCTGGAGAAGAGCTTGGGTAATATGCGGATGGTGACGCTTAAACCACCTATCCAGCCGCACATCCTTGTCTTCCTCACTTATAATAAATTTTTGCATAATCCGGCATATTCCCCTATTTGGCTAATATTAGTCCCAAATAGGCAACGAATATAGATAAAAATAGCGAGAGAGATATATAGATGAGCGCGGCCATATATTTCCCAGCTTGCAATAAGGCAATAGTTTCTAGGGAAAAGGCCGAGAATGTCGTAAAACCGCCCAACAAGCCTATCATACAAAGCGGTATAATAATTGTATTTTCAGCGAATGTTTCACGTGAAACAATTCCGGCAAATACACCAATAGCAAAGCTTCCGAGGATATTCACGCATAAAATGCCAATAGGAAAACCGGAATCTATAGCATTATTTAGCCTAGTTGAAACCAGATAGCGCAAGACCGCACCAACTCCCCCTCCGGCAAATATCAGCAATAAATTCATCCCCATAGATTCGCCCCCATCCTATTCTGCGGTGCGGGATTCACTACCTCCGGTGACATTGAGAATCTTATCGTATGCCCATCCTCATGCTCAAAAGGCAACTTAAGGCGATATTCCGTGGTTATGCCATCTTCGTCAGTTACTCTAATATTTTTGAAGTGAGGGCTTATGATTGCACCGTCCGGAACATTAAAGCCCCGCTCACGAAGAAACCCTGCCATGGCATATTCGGCAACATGCTCACGGTCCAATATAACTTCACCTTCCGCTTTCAGGATTGTGATAAAAGCCATGGATTTTACGAAGAAGCCGCAGCAAGCTCAGGCGGGATTTCCATCTCGTCATCATCAAGAAATTCCGGCTTAGGGCCAGAATCTTGACCTTTAGCATTAATATCGCGATCAACAAATTCAATATACGCAACCGGAGCAGCATCGCCAAAGCGGAATCCGGCTTTTAGCACACGCGTATATCCGCCGCTTCTATCCTTATAACGCTCTGCCAGCACTGAAAATAGTTTTTCTACCATCTTCTCATCCTGCAAAATACTGATGGCACGGCGGCGATTATGCAAACTGCCTTTCTTGCCAAGTGTTATCAGCTTTTCCGCATAAGGACGCAGTGTCTTTGCTTTCGGCAAAGTTGTCTTTATCTGCTCATGCTTAATCAGCGCATTTGCCATATTCATAAACATCGCCTTTCTGTGCGAAGAGGTTCTGTTTAACTTTCTATGTGCATCACCATGTCTCATAACTTGTCTCTATTTAGTTGTAGATTAATATCCTGTGCCGTATGGGTCGTTATATTTCTTCGCCAGCTCTTCAATATTCTCAGGCGGCCAGTTAGGAACATCCATACCGAACTTCAAGCCTAATTTAGCCAGCACATCTTTGATTTCATTCAATGACTTACGGCCAAAATTTGGAGTTTTAAGCATTTCGCTTTCGGTTTTTTGTACCAAATCACCAATATAAACGATATTGTCGTTTTTGAAGCAGTTTGCTGAACGCACAGAAAGCTCCAACTCTTCTACTTTCTTGAGCAGATGCGGGCTGAATGGCAGGCTTTCTTCCTTCTTCTCTTCAATCGGCGCGGCAACATCTTCAAAATTAATGAATAATTGTAGCTGATCTTGCAAAACTTTCGCTGAAAGTGCCACAGCATCTTCAGGGCTAACCGCACCATTTGTTTCAATCGTCAATAATAGCTTATCATAATCAGTACGCTGACCAACGCGGCTATCTTCCACCTTGAAAGAAACTTTACGCACCGGGCTAAACAATGAATCCACCGGAATCAGGCCGATTGGCGCATCTTCAGGGCGATTCTGATTAGCAGGAATATACCCGCTACCAACTTCTACGGTAAGCTCAATATTAAGCTCAGCATCCTTATCCAAAGTGCAAATCACCAAATCTTTATTGATGATCTCAATTTCTGCCGGACATTCAATCATCGCAGCAGTAACTTCCATCGGACCTTTCGCCTTCAAATATAATTTTTTCTTCTCTGTAGTAAAAGAGCGCAAGGCTAAGTTTTTGATATTCAATATGATTTCGGTAACATCTTCACGAACGCCCGGAATCGTTGAGAATTCATGCAATACATTGTCGATTTTCACCGCCGTTACCGCAGCACCTTGCAATGAAGACAGCAAAATACGGCGCAGTGCGTTACCAATTGTTGTGCCAAAGCCCCTTTCCAAAGGCTCGGCAACGATTGTCGCGCGGGTAGCTTCGTCACTATCCTTAAAATCCAATTTTTTAGGCTTGATAAGGTCTGCCCAGTTTTTCGCTATATTAGAATTAGTTGCATTTGACATGTTTGTTTCCCTATTTTCTTTATTTAAATTGCTGTTTTATATGCTTTTTATTAAATACTTTCCGCCCTCAAAGAGCGGCATCCGAATGATGACTAAACTCTTCTACGTTTTCTTGGACGGCAACCATTATGCGGAATCGGCGTTACGTCTTTTATCGAAGTAACCACAAAACCCACTGCCTGCAACGCACGGAGCGCTGATTCACGCCCTGAACCCGGGCCTTTCACTTCCACGGAAAGAACTTTTAGGCCATGCTCTTGCGCTGCCCGTCCCGCCGCTTCTGCTGCCATCTGGCCTGCATATGGCGTAGATTTGCGGCTTCCCTTGAATCCCTGATGTCCGGAAGATGACCAAGCAACCGTATTGCCCTGCTGGTCGGAAATCGTGATAATCGTGTTATTAAATGTTGAGTTAATATGCGCAACACCAACTGTGATGTTCTTTTTGACGCTTTTCTTAACTTTCGCTTCTGCTTTTGCCATTTGTTCCTCTAGCCTATTATCTCTTAAAATTTTTGAGCGTTTCCGAACGCAGCGAGGCAAGGCCATTGAGGCCGACTTGCCTGCGCGGCAACGGAGCGCAATTTATTATTTCTTCTTACCGGCAATTGCGATTGCCTTACCTTTACGCGTTCTCGCATTTGTATGCGTACGCTGACCGCGAACCGGTAAACGTTTTCTGTGACGAAGCCCACGATAGCAACCCAAATCCACCAAACGCTTGATGTTCATGGAAACCTCGCGGCGCAAATCGCCCTCTACCTTGTAATCTTTGTCGATAATTTCACGCAATTTGATAACTTCATCATCACTCAAATCCTGCACACGCTTAGTTTCACCGATTCCTGCATTTTTGCAAATCTGCGAAGCGTTATATGCGCCGATTCCGTGAATATAGCGCAAAGCGATAATTACGCGTTTATTTGTCGGGATGTTTACACCAGCTATACGAGCCATATGTTAGCCTCTAGTCATTAAGTTGTTATTCATTAGCTCTGTTGGGAGAATGGAGAAATGCCGGAGAGACTTACAACCCCTGCGTTTCAAAAACGGAGGCTAACTCTCTTCCTACACCGAAACTCTCAATATCAACAGAAGGACGGGCTTTATATTAGCTTTTCCACAAGCCGTCAAGTGCTTTTTGCAATAATTATAGGGCTAATTGACAATCTCGTTAAGTTTCGCCGTTACTGCGTCAATATCCTGCATTCCATCGACCTGCCTCAGCTTTCCGATCTTGGCATAATAT
>PCXJ01000073.1:0-192 GCA_002787615.1 Alphaproteobacteria bacterium CG11_big_fil_rev_8_21_14_0_20_44_7 | reverse complement strand
AAAGGCGCGGTTTGCTTGTGGTATGACTCCAATCTGGTTTTAACGGTTTCGGCATTATCATCTTTGCGGCGGGAGAATTTATCGCTACCGCACTGGTCACAAATTCCCTCAAGCTTTGGTTTCTTGAACTCATCATGATAGCCCGCGCCGCATTCTGCGCAAGCATATCTGCCGGAAACGCGCTCTACCAAA
>PCXJ01000106.1 GCA_002787615.1 Alphaproteobacteria bacterium CG11_big_fil_rev_8_21_14_0_20_44_7 | reverse complement strand
AATTCTCAAGATTATTCACGCTCAAAAGCAGATTTGCCCGCGTGGTGATTTCGTTAACATTATCAATCAAATCCGGTGTGCTTTCAAACAGCTTGGCGAGCTCGGAGGTTTTTGATTTTATCACCAAATTTCCCTCATTATCTTTTTCAACAATTTCTTTGCCTTTTGCCTCGCCGAATAGCTCGATATAAGCAATTCCGGTGATGCCGAGAAATTTGAGTCGCGCTTCAGTGTTTTGCGTAATCGGGGTTTCCGGCTCAACATTAATCACAACTTTGATGAGGTCGGCATTTTCTTCATATATGCTGATTTCATCAATATTTCCAACCGAAACGCCGCGATATTTCACAAATCCGCCTTCGGTTAATCCGGTTACGGACTCCTGAAAAAATATAGTATAAGTGATGTTATTTTCGGATTTGCTGTTGCCGCTAAGCCAGAATGCAAAGAATATAATCGCGATTGTGCTCAGGATTATAAATAGGCCGACAGTTGTATATTTTGCGCGTGTTTCCATATATTTCTCTTATATTCTTCCTTTGCTCTGCGGTGCTCGGATGCGCCCATTATGGAAATATTCCTGTATCCATTTATGGTCGTAATTTACTATATTTGCAAGGCTATCGACAATAAGCTTTTTATCGACCACTACTGCAACCCTGTCACAAATGGAAAATAAGCTATCCAAATCATGTGTGACCATAACAACCGTCAATCCCAGCCCGTCTTTTAGGTCTTTTATCAGCTTGTCAAATTTTGCCGAGCTTATGGCATCAAGCCCAGAAGTTGGTTCGTCCAGAAATAATATTTCCGGATCGAGGGTGAGGGCGCGGGCAAGTCCGGCACGTTTTTTCATACCGCCGGAAAGCTCGGATGGCATTTTTTTTAGGGCTTCGGGCGGTAATCCGACCAGTGCATTCTTCAAAGCCGCCAGATTTTTTATCATTCTCTCATCAATTTTTGTATGCTCGCGCAAAGGAGCTGCGATATTTTGCTCAACGGTTAGCGAAGAAAATAATGCGCTATACTGAAACAGCACACCCCATTTGGCTTTAATTTCGGCCATTTCTTTCGGATTAGTTTTTAGGATGTTTTTCCCACGATAGAGTATCTCACCGCTTTGCGGGTTATTCAGCCCGATAATAGTACGTAGCAAAACTGATTTTCCTGAACCTGAGCCGCCGACAATCCCCAGAATTTCGCCGCGCTTGATATCAAGATTTACTGCATCATGTACGGTTTGCGTGCCGAAGCGGTTAGTCAGATTTTTAACTTGAATAAGCGTGTCTTTGCTTTGCGCCATTTTCATATCCCCATTTTTACAAATAAGATTGAGAATATGGCATCCGCGATGAATACCAGAAATATGGTTTCCACCACGGCTTTTGTCGTATATCTGCCAACGCTATCGGATGAGCCGCTTACCTGCATGCCGCGCATACATGAAGTCATGGCGATGATGATGCCGAAAAACGGGGCTTTTATCATCCCGACCCAGAAATGATTGATTTTGACGGCAGATTGCACACGGTCAAAAAATGTTGTGTAGGAGATATCCAGCAATGAATTTGCTGCAAATGCCCCACCATATAATCCGGCAAGATTCGCCACAAAGGTTAGTAACGGCAAAATGATAATCAGCGCAATCACTCTCGGCAAAACCACGATTTCCAGAGGGTTCAAGCCCATTGTGCGCATTGCATCAATTTCCTCATTCACTTTCATCACGCCGATTTCTGCGGTAAATGCGCTGCCGGAACGTCCGGCTATCATCACTGCGGTCAACAAAACTCCCATTTCACGCAATATGGAAATTGAGACTAAATCCACAACAAATATATCTGCGCCAAATTTGGTGAGCTGTACAGAGCCTTGATAAACCAGCACAACAGCGATGAGAAACGCGATGAGCGCGACAATCGGCAATGCTTTAATCCCCGCTTGCATAAGCTGGTGCGTGGTGGCGGTGAAGCGCAGGCGCATCGGGTTTAATATGGTGCGCAGCAGGACAATACCGAATTCACCGATATAGCTGACGATAGCTTTTGAATGCTCGGTTTTTTCCATCGCGATTTTGCCAATATTCTGAACAAAATCCAGACCTTTAGTTTTTTCGGCTTGTGCTAGCGGCAGGGCAGAATTCACCACTTCAACAATCTTTTTTTGCTCCGCAGAAAGATTGGCAATCTCCACAGTGCCGAATTTTTCATAAAGCAAATATGCGCCGGAAGTGTCTATTGTTTGCAAATTTGAGGCATCAATTTTTTTAGCAGAAATGCTTTTTGGCAGGGCTTGCATAATTTCGGCAAGGTTTTTGGTTGTCCATTCACCGTGGAGTTTGAAGTTGTTCCCGTCAATATCAAAAAAACTTTCCATATAGCCCAAATATTCATACTATATAAAAAACTAATTGCAAAGTGATGGAAACAGGTCAGGGAATATATTATGTCATGTTGATTGTGCTGGTCGGCAGCGCGGTGATAGCCCATGCCTCGCGTGATTGGGGGAAGGCAGGCAAAATGGCGGCGGCATGGTTGGTGATTATTGCAGTTATAAGCGTTGCTGCGACATATTGGGAGGATTTCGCCAACTCTAAATTTGCCAGCGCGCTGATTCCCGGTAATGCGCAAATTGGTGAAGATGGCTCGCTCACATTCATCCGCGCCAAGGACGGGCATTTTCATATTAATGCAGAAGTAAACGGCAAGAAAATCAGGTTTATGGTGGATACGGGCGCAAGCGATATTGTGCTAAACCAAGAAGATGCTGAGGAAATCGGCATTGATTTGCAAAATATGCGCTATGACAGAATTGCCTCCACCGCAAATGGCACAACGCGCGGGGCGAGCATCAGATTGCGCAACATCCGCGTTGGGAATCTGGAATTTGCCGATATTCCGGCTTCGGTGAATGAGGGTGAGCTGGATACATCTTTGCTGGGGATGAGATTCCTCGATATGCTGCGTAGCTATCAGGTTGAGGGGAATCGGCTTATTTTGAATCCTTAGCCTAACTAATTCTCTCAGCCATTCTCATCTTGATTTCCGAGATGGCTTTTGCCGGATTTAATCCTTTCGGGCAGGCTTTTGCGCAATTCATAATCGTATGACAGCGATATAATTTGAACGGGTCTTCCAACTCGTCCAGCCTTTCTCCGGTTGCTTCATCACGGCTATCAACAATCCAGCGCTGGGCTTGCAGCAAAATTGCAGGGCCGAGATATTTATCACCATTCCACCAATAGCTTGGGCATGATGTCTGGCAGCAAAAGCATAAAATACACTCATAAAGCCCATCGAGTTTTTCCCTATCTTCCGGTGATTGCAAACGCTCTGCACTTGCAGGCGCGGCGGAATCAGTGCGAATCCACGGCTTGATAGATTCAAGCTGGGCATAAAAATGCGTGAGGTCGGGGACTAAATCTTTCACCACTTCGGCATGTGGAAGCGGATATATATTCACATCGCCCTTCACATCCTCAATCGCCTTTGTGCAGGCGAGTGTGTTCGTACCGTCAATATTCATTGCGCAAGAACCGCAGATTCCTTCACGGCAGGAACGGCGGAAGGTGAGGGTGGAATCCACCTCATTTTTGATTTTGATGATGGCATCGAGAATCATCGGTGCGCAATCGTCAAGATCAAGCTCATATGTATCAATACGCGGATTGCCTTCGCCTTCGGGATCCCAGCGATAGACATTAAATTTCTTGGTATTCTTCGCGCCTTCAGGAGCTTTATATTTTTTGCCCTTGCCGGTAACGCGAGAATTCTTCGGTAAGTTAAATTCAACCATGGTGGTATTTTATGTGATTGTTTTAATCAGTCAAGCATAGAGCAAAAAGCTTAAGAAAATATTGAGATATTTCTAATGACTAGTAGCCAAAAGCTAAAAGCTAATTTAATAAACCCGTTTTTTCGCGGGGAAGACTTCAACCTCGTCGGTCAGGGTTTTCATATGCACTGGGCGATAATCAAGCTCATGTTTGCCGCGCTCATGCAGCCAGCAAGTTGTGTGCTTCATCCATTTCTTATCATCCCT
>PCXJ01000041.1:7143-7285 GCA_002787615.1 Alphaproteobacteria bacterium CG11_big_fil_rev_8_21_14_0_20_44_7 | reverse complement strand
TAATCTCCGTTCATTGCCAGAATGATTTGGGTTTGGCTTCCGCCAATTCACTTTCAGCCATCCAAAACGGTGCACGCCAAATTGAATGCACAATCAACGGCATTGGCGAGCGTGCAGGGAATACATCACTTGAAGAAGTGGT
>PCXJ01000041.1:3335-7119 GCA_002787615.1 Alphaproteobacteria bacterium CG11_big_fil_rev_8_21_14_0_20_44_7 | reverse complement strand
TTTTCTGCCATTTGATGTTGGTGTGGATACAAGGCAAATTATGCGCCTTTCCCGTCAGGTTTCAAATTACACAGGATTTATCGTACAGAATAATAAGGCAATTGTCGGCGCAAATGCTTTTGCACATGAAAGCGGCATCCATCAGGATGGTATGCTGAAACATGCGGAAACTTATGAAATTATGCGCCCTGAGGATATTGGTTTGGAAAAAAGCAAATTGCCCCTCGGCAAGCTTTCTGGTCGTCATGCTTTTAAAGACAAGCTAAAAGATTTGGGTTATGAGCTGGGTGATAATGCGCTTAATGAAGCCTTCCGCCAGTTCAAAGATTTGGCAGACCGCAAAAAAGAAGTATATGACGATGATATTATTGCGATTGTTGACCAAAATGCGGTGAGCAAAAGCGGCACGGAAGCACATATTCAATTTAAATCATTGCGCGTTGTATGCGGTTCGGAAGGTCAAACTGCGGATTTGACACTTTCTGTTGATGGAGAAATCAAACAAGTAAAATGCGCGGGCAATGGCCCTGTGGATGCGGTGTTTAATTGCATAAAAGAAATTTGCGGAACGCACGGCAAGTTGAAGCTTTATCAAGTTCAGGCAGTAACGCAAGGAACAGATGCGCAAGCCGAAGTTTTGGTGCGCTTGGAAACAGCAGATGGCAAAACCATCAATGGCAGCTCTGCCGATGTTGACACGTTGGTTGCGAGCGCAAAAGCTTATGTAAATGCGTTGAATAGACTCTCGAATTAACGTCATTGCGAGGAGTAAAATTCTTAATTTTATGACGAAGCAATCTAGGAAACTATGAAACAGCCCGCAATATATATTATGACAAACGAAAGAAATGGAACGCTATATACGGGAGTTACTTCCAACTTAGAGAAGAGAGTCTACGAACATAAGAATAATTCTTTCAAAGGTTTTAGCTCAAAATATAATTGCAAAATTTTAGCTTATATTGAAAGTATTAATCCGGATTGGGAAGATTTATCGCTATTCTGGATTGCTTCGACCGAGGTCTCGCAATGACAAACACAGAATACATAACCATAAACGATGAATCCCGCGAGCGTGAAATCCCGCTGAAGATTTATGTGCCACAAAGCCCTAATGGCGCAGCGATAATTTTCTCACATGGACTTGGTGGCAGTATGGAAAGCTACAAATATCTGGGTGAGGCTTGGGCAGATTCAGGTTTTCTGTCCATTCATCCCAGCCATGACGGCATTGACGACAAGCTACTAAAGCTGGAGCGCCCCTTCAAAGCGCTTAAAGAAGCCACTAATATTGAGGATAATATCTATAATCCACCGCTTGATATAAAATTTGTGCTGGATTGGCTGGAAACACAAAAAGAGTTTGAAGTTGATTTGGAAAAAATCGGCATTGGTGGGCATAGCTGGGGCGGGTTCACCACTTTTACAATTCTTGGGCAGAAGCATAGTAGCAAAGGCCATAAGCTGAATTTCAAAGATGAGCGCATAAAGGCAGCAATTTCCTTGAGCCCACAAGCACCAAAATTGAACCCTGAAGAAGCCTTTAGCGCTATTGATGTTCCGGTTCTGCACATTACCGGAAAATTTGATGATTCTCCGGTGGGGCTAACCACTCCCGAAGATAGACAATTGCCCTTTAAATATATGAATAATTCTGACCAATATCTGATTGTTTTCGACAAGGCCGACCACATGATTTTTGCTGCGCAGCGCCGTAAAGATAACTTCACCGAAGATGATTTAAAAATCATGGATTCTACAACTAAGGCCACCAGCGAGTTTTGGAAAAAATATTTGGTGGGGGGCAATTCTTCTATTGATAATGAAGATTTCTTTGCTAAGTTAGATGCCCCAAATATAAATAACAGGAAAATAATATGACAGCGAATTATGGTGGAGTTACCGGCGAACATTTACGCCAATATATTGAAAGAATAGAACGCCTTGAAGAAGAGAAGAAAAACATCTCCGATGATATCAAGGAAGTTTTCGGCGAGGCAAAAGCAAATGGTTTTGACGTGAAGATTATGCGTAAAGTTATATCATTGCGCAAAATGGATGCAGCAGACCGCGAAGAACAAGACACTCTGCTGGATATTTATCAGCAAGCTCTGGGGATGCTGCCGTCACCATCTTCCGCAAATGAAGAAGCTGCAAGCGAAGAAGCTGCTTAATAAAATGGGCAGGCAGCTAATGCTTAAACACGCGCTTGCCCGTAAACATCATCGGGATTTTGTGTTTGTTGGCGGCGTCAATCACTTCTTCGTCACGCATTGAGCCACCCGGTTGAATAATTGCAGCAATCCCTGCGATTGAAGCCATTTCAACATTATCGGCGAATGGGAAAAATGCATCCGAAGCCATAACGTGCCCGCGCACATTGCCCTCGCAGGCAATTTTCACGCTGCCAACGCGGTTCATCTGCCCGGCGCCGATTCCCGTAGTTACCCCGTCTTTTGCAACCACAATCGCATTAGATTTCACATGCTTGACAACCTTAAATGCAAATAGCAAATCTTCAATCTGAGCTTTGCTTGGCGCTTCTTCAGTCACAGTTTTCAGGTCAGATTGAATAATCACCATATTATCAATATCCTGCACCAGCAGCCCGCCGGAAACAGATTTTAATGAACGTTGAGTGGCAGAACTTCCATGTAATTCTGCGGTCAGCAAACGTAAATTCTTCTTTTTGGCAAAAATCGCTTTGGCATCTTTGCTGAATGCAGGCGCGATAATTACTTCGGTGAATATCTTGGAGATTTCCTCCGCCGTCATTGCATCAACTTCCGCATTGAGTGCTACAATCCCGCCAAATGCCGAGGTAGAATCTGCCGCGAATGCTTTTTTATAAGCCTCGGTTATATTCCCCGCAATCGCTACTCCGCAAGGGTTTGCATGCTTGATGATTGCCACTGCCGGCTCTTGAAATTCCTGCACTAGCTGCCATGCTGCGTCAGTATCATTAATGTTATTATAGCTCAGCTCCTTGCCTTGCAATTGCGTGGCATTGGCTATTCCACCCTCACCCGTCACATAAAATTCGGCATTCTGATGTGGATTCTCGCCATAGCGCAATTCCTGCTTTAGCTTGGCAGTAACATTCATCTGCTCACCGCCAAACCAGTTAGAAATCGCAGAATCATAGGCGGCTGTGCGCGCAAATGCTTTGGCAGCAAGCTCTTTTGAAAGCTCGCGGGAAAGATGCATTGAGTTGCTTTGCAAATCAGTTTGCAGGATTTTATAATCTTTCGGGTCAGTCACCACGGCAACAAATTTATGATTTTTTGCACCGGAGCGAATCATCGAAGGCCCGCCAATATCAATATTCTCGATAACTTCATTGAAGCCTGCGCCCTTGGCAACAGTTTCCTCAAACGGATATAAATTTACCACCACCATATCAATTTCGCCGATTCCGTGCAGTTCCATCGCGCTTTGATGTTCGTCATTATCACGCACACCAAGCAGCCCGCCATGCACTTTCGGGTGCAGAGTTTTCACACGCCCATCCATAATTTCTGGGAATCCGGTAATTTCAGAAATATCCACAACCGGAATTTCTGCCTCATGCAAGGCGCGATATGTACCGCCTGTAGAAATTAATTTCACACCGTTTTCTGCCAGAAATGCGGCAAATTCTACGATACCTGTTTTGTCCGAAACGGAAATTAATGCTGTCTTTACTTTTATCATGGAGTGACTATCTATAATATATAGAAAAAACATGCAAGGAGAAGAACATGGCTAATATCGTAATTTATACCAAAGATTATTGCCCATATTG
>PCXJ01000041.1:0-3316 GCA_002787615.1 Alphaproteobacteria bacterium CG11_big_fil_rev_8_21_14_0_20_44_7 | reverse complement strand
GGCAAGCATGTTGGCGGCTATGATGATTTGCAGGCGGCAAATGATGCGGGTGATTTGGATAAACTTCTAGCTTCCTAATTCGTGCCGACTAAGCGATAATCCTGCCCTGGGAGGCGTGTTTTATAACATGTCACCTCGGCAATAGATTTATAGCAATATGTTTTGACACTCGCCGTTGCCTTGCCTGCACCTGCTTTAGATTTAGCACTAAATTTTCCGCCATCAGCACGGATATCGGCTTCGGGATATAGAAAATCAGCAGCATCGGCACGCAGTTCAACCGTATCTTCACGCAAACCTTCGGTAAAGCCTATATAGGTTTTGGAAATCAGCGCACTATCGCTTTCACGCGCTTGGTTGCATGCGGCTAACAACAACATTCCGGTAATGTATAAAATCTTTCTCATCATCCCCATTATTCCAGCAAAAGATTTATAAATAGTAAATCAATATTTTGCTGAGTTATTAACGTTATAACTCCTCCAAATTGCCTGCAAGCCTTCTTTATAAGTAGGATAAGCAAGTTCTACGCCAAGTTTCTCTTTTATCTTGTTATTCTTCACACGGCGCGAGCTGGAATAAAAACTACGCGCCATCTCCGATAAATCCGCTTGCGTGAATGGAATAAGCGGCGGCGGAGCAACTCCCATGATTTCTGCGGCATAGCGTACAACCTCTTCTTGCGGGCAGGGAAAATCATCAGCACAATTATAAATTTCACCTACTTGCCCATGCTCGATTGATTTCAACAGAATTTGCGCGATATCTTCCACATGAATGCGCGAGAAAAACTGATTCTCTTTTTCAATACGCCGTGCATTGCCGTTTTTTAAGGCATCAAATGCGCTACGCCCCGCTCCATATATCCCCGAAAGGCGGAAAATCTGCACCGGATATTCGCTTTCCAACCATTGATTCTCCGCAATCACCCGCCATTTTGAGCGTTCCTGATTCGGATTTGACGGCGTTTCTTCATCAACCCAGCCGCCATTATGATTGCCATACACCCCTGTTGTGCCGAGATACCCAACCCAATCAGGCTGCATTTCATAATTCTCACGCAATATCAAATCACCCTCAGCATCGGGGGGAATCGAAATCAACACATGGCTAGCATCACGCAGCGCAGCCCGCCCCTCATCATCAAGCGGGAAGCTGTTGCGATGCGTGCCATAAACCGAATCCCAATCTCTGGAATTTGCAAAAATCTGCGCTGTATAACCAAAGCCGAAACAAAATAGTTTATTCATCATCATTCTTGTGTAATAAATATAAGCCTATGACGAAAGTGAAAAAAGCAGTTTTTCCCGTTGGCGGGCTTGGTACAAGGTTTTTGCCGGCCACCAAGGCTATGCCAAAGGAAATGCTGCCGATTGTTGACAAACCCCTTATCCAATATGCGTTTGAAGAGGCGATTGAAGCGGGAATTGAGGAATTTATCTTTGTTACCGGACGCAATAAAGACACAATAAACAACCATTTTGACCAAGCCTTTGAGTTGGAATCAATTTTGAGCGATAAAGATAAGCGCGATGCGTTGAAACTAACCAGCGATTGGATGCCCGAACCGGGGAATATCGCCTTTATTCGCCAGCAAAAACCTTTGGGGCTGGGGCATGCAGTATGGTGTGCGCGCAATTTCATTGGTGATGAACCTTTTGCGGTGCTGCTCGCCGATGAGCTGATGGTCGGCAAACCAAATTGCCTGAAACAAATGACTGATTTTTATGATGAGCATAATGGCTCAATAATTGGCGTTGGTGAAATTGATATCCAGAATTCCACCAGCTATGGGATTATTATCCCCGATGCGGAAATCAGCAAAAATGCTACCAAAATCAGTGGCATGGTAGAAAAACCGCAGCCGCAAGATGCACCCTCCAATCTGGCAATTGTCGGACGCTATATTTTGCAGCCCGATATTTTTAGCTATCTTGAAAAAGGTGAAAAAGGCGCTGGCGGAGAAATCCAACTCACCGATGCGATGGCAAAAATGCTCGATAAGTCACCATATTATGCGCTGAATTTTGATGGTAGAAGATTTGATTGCGGCAACAAGCTCGGCTGCTTGGAAGCTAATATTGCGCTTGCTCTGGAACACCCTGAAATTGGCGAGAAAGCCGCAGGAATAATCAAAAAATATTGCTAATATGGGTGAAAACCTTGCCAAATTTTATAGCACCGAACTTGGCAAATTAACCGCATGGTTTATCCGCAAAAAACTGGCAAAACTTTGGGGAGCGGCACAAGGCAAAAAAATCCTCTGCCTTGGCTATACGCAACCATTTAGCAAAGCAATTGCCAAAAATAACACGCTCATTTTCCCCGAAGCCGACAATGAAATCAAACTTCCCTACCGTGATGCTGAATTTGAGGGGATTCTGGCGATTCACTACGCTGGAAATCAAGAAAATTTCGAGGAAGCATTAGAGGAAATCTGGCGCGTATTAGAGCCAAACGGACATTTTCTGCTGATTATTGTCAATAAATACGGGTTATGGCGATGGTCAAAAATCCGTGGGCGCGAGCTATATTCCAAGCATGACATATTAAACCTGCTGATGTTCAACAAATTCGCCCCGCGCCGCTTTGACCGTGCATTATTCTTCCCACCCATAAAATTATATTCGATTTTAAAATTCCTCGATAATATTGGCAGCTTCATCTGGCGACCATTTTCCGGATTGCTGATATTTGAATCAGAAAAGCTGATTTTTGCACCGCGCGGCAGGTTACTCAAAGTAACCCCCTCAATCAAAGAATTGTTAGCCCGCAAAAAAATTCCCGCACAAGCTAAAGATATTGCATGAAGCCTCTCAAAACGTTACAAATGAGCATATGAAACAAATTGCCGAAGGAATTTTTGTTGAAGAAATGGATGAATATCGCTCATATCTAATTGAAGCGGATTATTCCGAGCATATCAAAAAAATCACCTCGAAAGAAAGCGCAGAACAGGAAATTCAGCTCCGCGAAGGCGCGCCTGCGCAGGAAATTCTGGAATTTGTTATTGACCATGATTATGAGGCCGAGCTTGCCGATAGCGAAATGATATTTGTTGAAACGGTTGAGCCGACCAAGCTCGTCAATGATTTGTGCAAGGAGGGTTATATTGATGTGGAGCAGGCAACTGCAATTATCGTCCATGAAATTGAGCATATCCGCAACCCAAAAATGCGCGAAAAAGTGAAGGGGCAAAAAGGCTTGAAGGAAGTACGTGAGATTGTGATTCAATATAAGTTGGATTATGAAAATGCCAAAAAAGCACAAGATGTTTCCGGTGGAAAAAACTCCAAAAACACTAGCAAAACACGAT
>PCXJ01000117.1:13241-31728 GCA_002787615.1 Alphaproteobacteria bacterium CG11_big_fil_rev_8_21_14_0_20_44_7 | reverse complement strand
TAATCCCTAGCTTCCTTGATAAGGGGGTTTTATAGTCGCCGTGTATATTCATAATTGAACTAGTAAGGTGAAAAAATTAACAAATTATTACTTACAGCAATAAATTTAGCATAAAATGAAAAATATTTAAAAAGAGCAATTAATATTTGCGAATACCACGCAATAATACCCTAACGATAGCTTATTTTCCGATACGAAATCGCCTCAGATATATGCTTTTTACCCAATTCCTCCGAGTTATCCAAATCTGCGATTGTCCGCGCCACACGCAATATGCGATTATATCCGCGCATGGAAATCTTGAAATTCTCCACCGCCTTATCCAGAATCTTTCGCCCTTCTGCATCAGGTGACGCAACTTTTTCCAGATATTCGCCATCAATTTCCGCATTTGTAGAGCATTTCATATTATCATTCTCAAACCGCGCTCTTTGTTTTGCCCGCGCTGCTGCCACCCGCTTTGCGATTATCTCCGAGCTTTCCCCGCTTGCACGCTGCGTCATATCGCTTGCAGATAATGCCGGAACTTCAACAAATAAATCCATCCTGTCATATAATGGACCACTAATCTTCCCCTGATAATCAATTGCGCATTTTGGCACACGCGTGCAAGAACGCTCAGGGTCATCAATATAACCGCAACGACACGGATTCATTGCGGCAACCATCTGGAATCTCGCCGGATAGGTGATATGCGTGTTAGCGCGGGCAACGGTGATTTTGCCCACTTCCATCGGCTGACGTAATGCTTCCAACACATCCCGCGAGAATTCCGGCAATTCATCCAGAAATAAAACTCCTTTATGCGCTAATGAGATTTCTCCGGGTTGAGCACGCTTCCCGCCACCCACCAACGCTGCTACTGATGTTGAATGATGCGGGTCACGATATGGGCGCGCTGAAGTTAGCCCGTCATCAGATATCATACCTGCCACTGAATTTATCATGCTAACTTCGAGGATTTCCTGCGGGCTCAGTTCCGGCAATAATCCTATCAATCGCGCTGCCAGCATTGATTTTCCTGAACCGGGAGGGCCCATCATCAGCATATTATGCCCACCTGCTGCGGCAATTTCCAATGCACGCTTGGCATTTTCCTGCCCTTTAATATCGGATAAATCGGGATATTTATTGTTATGTCTTTTGACTGAAATCTTCGGCGGTGTTAAAAGCTGATCACCCTTAAAATGATTTATCAGGCTTATCAGATTATCCGCCGCCAGAACATCAATTTCCCCCGCCCATGCAGCTTCACTCCCGCATTTTTCCGGACATATCATCCCCTTATTATTGGCAACTGCCTCCACACTTGTCGGCAAAACTCCGCTCACAGGGAGGATTGAGCCATCCAGAGAAAGCTCACCCATGCAGAAATAATTATCGACATCTTCTTGGCGGATAATCTTCATCGCAACTAGCAAACCGAGCGCAATCGGCAAATCAAAATGACTACCGATTTTCATCACATCTGCCGGAGCAAGATTCACCACCAAACGCTTCACCGGTAAGGAAAGCCCGATGGCGTTTAGCGCCGAGCGCACGCGTTCCTTGCTTTCCGCCACTGCCTTATCGGGCAACCCAACAATTATGAATGTCGGCAACCCCGGCAAGATTTGCACTTGAACATCAACTTTTGTAACCCTCAAGCCTTCAAACGCAACCGTGGTGATATGTGAAACCATAAATCAGTTCTATCTTTATGCTAGGTTGAAAACAAGCGGTAAGTTTTCTCGTTTCTGGAATTATGGGTAAATTCTATAATGCTTCCAGCCTTCACCTTCGCGCTCATATATATCGCGGTTATGCAGGCGAAACTCGCCTTCCTGCCAAAATTCCATACGCTCAGGATTGACGCGATAACCATACCAATGCTCTGGGCGCGGCGGGTTATCTCCAAATTTCTCACGCACCTTTTCCACATCCGCCAAAAACTCTTCACGACTCGGCATCACCTGTGATTGCTTGCTCGCCCATGCCCCCAAACGGCTTTGCGGGTGTCGGGATGCAAAATATTCATCCGCCTCCTTGCCTTTTACTTCACTCACCTTGCCCTCGATTCTGATTTGTTTACCCAAATCCATCCAATAAAAGCACAAGGCAACATTGGGATTTTCCGCCAATTCTCCGCCTTTACGCGAATTTGAGTTAGTGTAAAATACAAAACCGCGCTCATCATGCCCTTTCAGCAAAATTATGCGTGAAGATGGTTTCCCATCCTTGGAAACGGTAGAAAGATGCATAGCAGTCGGCTCTTTCAAGCCGATATTCTGTGCTTCAGCAAACCATATTTCAAATAAATCAAAAGGGTTTTCCATCTTTCTCAGGTTAGCTGGAAATAAAATTTAAACAAGAATAATTATGGAAGCTTAAAAATCTGAGCCATTAAATTTTTGCGAGCCGAACCCTTCTTTCATCAATTCCAGCTTCATATTATCTGGATTTTCCGAGGCAGTCACCGCTGTTTCCTTGCTAATTTTTCCGGTTTTATATAAATGCCGCAGGCTTTGCTCAAAGGTCATCATGCCGATATCATTATTTTTATACATTAGCTCCTTGATTTCCTCAACATTTCCGGCAGCAATTAAGCTCCGCATCAAACCTTCATTTCTAAGAATTTCAGTTGCCAGAACTCTACTCTCGCCATCTATGCTAGGCACTAATCTTTGTGCGATAATTGCCCGCAAAGTTTGCGATAAAGTATATAATCTTTGTTTATTCTCCGCCTCAGGGGCTAAATTGGCAATGCGTTCAATTGCCTGACTCGCCGACGGTGCATGCAATGTTGAAATGCATAAATGTCCGGTTTCTGCATAATCCAGCGCATGTTGCATGGTTTTATGGTCGCGAATTTCCCCGATATATATAACATCGGGACGTTGGCGCAAAGTGTTCTTCAATGCCTCATCCCACGAGTTGGTATCAATGCCGATATCGCGTTGGGTAAAAATACATTTATCATGCTGATGCACAAATTCTACCGGATCTTCGATAGTAATTATATGTCCGTCACCATGTTTATTTCTATGTTCAAGCATCGCTGCAATTGATGTAGATTTTCCTGAACCTGCAGGGCCTACAACCAGAATCAAGCCGCTATGCTTCATGATTGAGGTTTTATATATATCGTCCAGATTATAATCATCTATGGTCGGGATTTGTGTATTCACCCTTCTGATAACCATGCCTAAATTCTGCATTTGATAGAAAATATTTATCCGATATCTTTCGCCGTTTGTATCCCTATATGCGAGATTCAGCTCTTTATTTTTAGGAAGGCTGGCTAAATCTTCTTTGGATAATATTGCCTCAGCCATATCTTGAATATTCACATTAGTAAGCACTTCATCGCCTTGCTCAACAATTTTATCCGCCCGCCAAGTTGCCGGTAACCCGCTGGTCAGATATAAATCTGAAGCTCCACATTCCGCCATTCTGCGCAAAAGTGCGATAATATTCATTAGAAAGAACCCTTGTTGATTCCGCCTTCATCGTCATCCGTAGCGGTTTTTTCGGCAGCAGCCTGCATTGCCGTTTCTTTATCGATAATATCATCCTGCAATAGCTGATAAACCGAATCCTTCATTAATTTCATTCCCTGTTTGCTGCCTATTTGTATCATAGAGCCAATTTGCGGAATTCTGTTTTCACGAATTAAGTTTCTGATTGGCTGTGAACCAAGCATAATTTCATGGCATGCAACCCGCCCTGAACCATCCTTCCGTTTTAGCAATTTTTGCGTTATCACCGCCTCGATTGAGCTTGAAAGCATTGAACGTATCATTTCTTTTTCATTTGCCGGAAAAACGTCAATAATCCTGTCGATTGTCTTTGGCGCACTACTTGTGTGCAATGTACCAAAAACGATATGTCCGGTTTCAGCAGCCGTCAGCGCCAAATGCACGGTTTCCAGATCACGCAGCTCGCCGACCAATATAACATCAGGATCTTCGCGCAATGCTGCTTTTAAGGCTCTTGAGAATGCTTTTGTATGAATTCCTACTTCTCTCTGGTTAATCAGAGATTGCTTCGACTGATGAGTAAATTCGATTGGGTCTTCAATTGTAATAATATGTTTTCTTTGGCGGGTATTTATATGGTCAATCATCGCAGCAAGCGTAGTTGATTTACCGCTACCGGTTGGACCTGTCACCAGAATCAGCCCTTTTTCTTTTTGTGTGAGTTCAGCTAAAATAGGCGGCGCACCAACCTCTTCCAAGCTTAGGATTTTACCGGGAATCACACGAAATACAGCCGCGGGCCCATCGATTGTGTTAAAGGCATTCACCCTGAAACGCGCATCTTCCGAAAAAGAAATCGCAAAATCCATCTCGAATTCCTTCTCAAAGGTCGCCCTTTGCTGCTCACTCATTATCGAGTAAATCATCGATTTCACCTGCTCAGGCGTCAATGCAGGGACTGAATCCACCCGTATCATATCTCCATTAATCCGCATGATAGGCGGTTTCTTTGCAGATAAGTGCAAATCCGAAGCATTATTCTTCTTCGTAAGATTTAATAACTCAGAGATATCTTCCATATGGAATTGCCTGCCATTTATATTATGTAAGTTAAATCTCTCATATCTGGGTTAAAGAACTATTAACTCTCAGATAGATTAATTTAGATTTGCACTCACATATGCAAGTCTTTCCTGCAAAGCACGTAAATCAACCGGAATACGCTTTCCTTTCAGACCTAGAGCGATCAGGTTTTGATAAATTCTTGCCGCATCTTCACGATGACCGTTTTGATCCAGAATTATCGCCAAATTATATTGATAATCCGCGTTATCAGGCTCAACTTCCAAAGCTCTGGCAAAATTCTCAATCGCCTTTTCATAATCGGATAAATCAGCATATATATAGGCTTTCTGGGCATAGATTACTGCCAGATTAGGGCTTCTTCTTTGCAATTCGTCAAGCTCTGCCAAAGCCTCCAGTGGAGCTTCTTCGGCGGCTAGAGCCAATAAATTATTCAGCCCGGCCTCATATTTTGGATAATATCTCAGCAAATTCTCATAAGCTGCCCGCGCTTGCGTCCTTTGCCCGCTTTTATGATATGCAGTTGCTAAACCCAACAAGGCATCCTTATTTTTCTTATCTTTGGCAAGAACTGCCTTATACATCGCCACTGCACTTTCATATTGACCCATTGATAGCGCTTTCAGGCTATCCTGTAGCTGATCTATTTCTGCTGCGGTTACTTTTTGGTTTTTTACCTGTATTTCAAAGCTCGCCTTAGATTCTCCTGCGTCAATTGCCTCAGAATCCTCCCCGTCTACCGATTCGGCTGCGTCAATATAGCTTTCTTCGAACAAACCACGATTTATTGCAATTTTTTGAGTTTTAGGGATTTGCGGATCAGAGATTCCGGCAGGCAAGCCTCGCAATAAACCCAAAGTTTTTGGAGATAGCTGCAATTTTGACACCATCCCCTGAGATGCCCCATAGCCGCCACTATCCTTAATTTTCTTTTCAATCATTTGTTCCAGTAATTCTTCTGCAACAATTACCTGTCCCGCTATATCACCACCCTGCTGATTACCTTCAATAACCACCTGCATCCCATTATCATCGGCAGCTTCCAAGCGAATTTTTGGGCCTAGTTTGCGGGAATTGCCATCATCCTCAAATAGAGGCGGAAGGTTGCCAACCCGTTCATCACGGCCACTATGACGGGGTAAATTGGTTGAAGCTAGAACCGATGTAACGCGACTTAGAATGCTTTTCATAGCACCGCTATTATCATGTGGCAAACTGCAATATGCGTCACTTGCCTGCGCAGGCGCGGCAATCAATGTTAACGCTAGTATGTAGCTACACTTTCCCATGATAATTACACAGGATTATAGCCTAAAACTCCTAGCACTACAAATTTTACTCAGATTATGGCTTGATAACGCTTTATTAATATATCAACTGTAACATTTTCCTATTACAGTCTTTTGTAAATTGGTTTAAGGCAAGCTAATCTAGGCGAGGATGATTGAATGTATATCAAAAATACATGATTGAAGCCGAGTCCGTAGTTTGGCGAAGTAATAAATTGATTTATAAAAGACTATACAACTAGCTAGTTATTATGTTTTCGTATCTGAAGTTCTTTTTTATGTCCAGCATTGTGCTGGTAATTTGCGCAACAGCCTTTATCGGCTGGTACTACCGCACAACTGCGGATAATATCATTTCAAACCAAGTTCAGACGAATAATATTTCAATTGCGAAGGTTTATACAAACACAGTTTGGAAAGAACATAGGGAGGTCGTCAAGATTATTTATGACATCGCCTCGCAGGATAGAGCGGAATATGTTGAATACGTCAATTTCGGCAAAGATACTGTCAGATTCTTACAAGAAATCCCTATCGCCCGCTTTAACCTCTATTCCCCAAATGGCGAACCTTTTATCAGAACCACACATAATACATTAAATATCTCCGGCACGGATAATAACCTTAATGAGAATGTCAGTATCAATATTTTTGACATAATAAAAGACGGCAAACCGCAAAGTGAGATTGTTGAGGACGCACAATTTTATACAGCAGGCGGGAAAATTAAGGAGGGCATATTAGTTCGCACTCTTATCCCCATTATGTCGGAAAATTATGTTGGTATATTGAGCAATCAGAAACCGGAATTAGACGGTGTTATTGAAATTTATTATGATGTCACCGACGCTATTGGGGTGATGCGTAATTTCCAATATATCGGCGCTGGGTTTATATTAGTCATATTCGGAATATTATTTACTTTGTTAATTTATACATCACGCCGCGCTGAGAAAATTATTGAGAAACAGCATGAAACTAATGTTGAATTGACCTCCGCAAAAGTAAAAGCGGAAACCGAGAATAAACAAAAATCACAATTTGTGGCTAATATTTCACACGAATTACGCACTCCGCTAAACGCCATTATCGGCTTCTCCGAGATTATGAAAGATGAAGTAATGGGACCAATTCAGAATGAGCAATATCAAAGCTATACCAAGGATATCCACGCGCAGGGTGTGCATCTTTTGAGCCTGATAAATGATATTCTTGATTACTCAAAAGCAGAATCGGGCAAGCTGGAACTTGAATATGAAGAAATTGACCTCAATAAGATGGTGGCGGTGTGCCTAAGAACCCAAGAACCGCGCGCAAATAGTGCCCAAGTTGCCTTGGTAAAAGATTTACCTTCAGAGCATATTATAATCACCTCCGATGCTAAACGCTTAAAGCAAATCCTTCTCAATCTACTTTCAAATGCGGTGAAATTCACTCCTGCCGAAGGTAGTGTAAAAGTTTCAATATGGGAAAATATATCTGACAAGCGCATCGGAATTGAAGTTGAAGATACCGGAATCGGGATTGCGCCCAAAGATATCGCAAAAGCCCTCTCACCATTTGGGCAGGTTGATAGCGAGTTATCCAGAAAATATGAAGGTACAGGGCTTGGATTGCCACTCACCAAGAAATTCACCGAGTTGTTGCGTGGTGAGCTAAAAATTCATAGTGAAGTCGGCAAAGGTACAAAAATTACCATATTACTACCTAAAGATAATAAGGAAGAGATGATACAAGCCCAGCACCCGCTACCAAATAATCCGAAAACCTCTTCCGAATAGCCCTCATACAATTCGTAAATATTATTGAAACAGACTTGTGATAAGACGATAAACCTTATAATAAAGCTATATGCGCAAAACTATCCCGCAAATAACCGCAATGAAAGGCCAAGAGAAGATTGCCGTGCTCACAGCATACACATACCCGCTTGCCGCAATTATTGATGAATATGTCGATATAATTCTAGTCGGGGATTCGTTGGGCATGGTGCTATATGGCATGGATTCTACCCTGCCCGTTAGCGTCAAGATGATGATAAATCACGGTAGCGCAGTAATACGCGGTTCAAATTCCGCCTTGGTCGTAGTTGATATGCCTTTTGGTTCATATCAGGAATCTCCCGCGCAAAGCTTTCGGAATGCCGCAAAAATCATCTCGCAAACCGGATGTCAGGCAGTTAAGCTGGAAGGCGGAGTGGAAATCTCCGAAAGCGTGCACTTGCTGGTAAATGCAGGAATTCCGGTGATGGGGCATATTGGCCTTAAACCGCAATCATTCAACACTTATGGCGGGTTTAAGGTGCAGGGTAAAGATGAGGATTCCGCAAACAAGATTATGGAAGATGCAAGGGCTTTGCAAGATGCTGGTTGCTTTTCAATTGTCGTTGAAGGCGTGAAAGAATCATTGGCAAAAGAAATCACTCAAGCTCTTGAAATTCCGGTAATCGGGATTGGTGCTTCGCCGGATTGTGATGGGCAGGTTTTGGTAAGCGAAGATATGCTGGGTCTGGCAGCGCCAAATAGCAAATCACCAAAATTCGTCAAGAAATTTGGAAGCTTAAACGAAGAAATCTCCGCTGCCGTCAAACAATATGCCAGGGATGTTAAAAACAAAACATTTCCTACGTCCGAAAATTGCTATTAGCTAATAGCCCCCAGCAACGCACTCTATTTAGCAAAATTTTTGCGGACGATATCAGAAATTTTCTTTGAGTTTTCTTGAATATTCTGACTCAAAGGCTGCAAAATTTCCGCACTTGCCTGCGAACAAATTTTTGAAAAATTGCGTGAATATTCATAACAAGATTCCATATTCTGTTTGAATAAATCATTCTGAATTCGGAAGAAATCATTGATATCCCTCGCCGCTAAAGCCTGACGTGCCGCCTCTGCATTTTGCTCAAAATTACGTCCGGCAAAGCTTGCTAACTCCTGACCGGTTCTTTGCCAATTTGATGTTGCCGTTTTCAAACCCTTGGCAACTGCCTGCGAATTATTTTGGTTCACATCTGCCGCAACCTTGGTATTCACCGCAACATTTTTCGCCGTAGCTGCGCTGACCTTTTTGGCTGTATTTTTAACTTTGCGCGAAATCTTCTTTGATGCTTTCTTATTAATCTTCACAACCCGATTCTGGGTTTCTTGCGCTTTTTTCGCAGTATTCACCGCCGTGTTTATCGCCTGATTTGTAATTTGCGACGATTGCTCAAAAGCCATTTTTAATTTTTCTGCGGTTGCGTCAATTGCCTTATTTGCCGCTGATTGCTTCGCAGATTGCGCTTTATTTGCCGCCGCATTTGCTTGCGGTTTCGCGGAAGCTGTTTTTGCTACTTTCTTTTTCTTTGCTGGTGCTACCTTGTTAGCTGGCTTCAGCGCCGGCTTTTTCACCGCTGTTTTTTTGGCAAGTTTCTTAGCTTTCTTTACAATTTTTTTTGCAGCCTTTTTCTGAGCATTATTAGCCGCTTTCGCAGCAGGTTTTTCAGCTTGCTTTACTTGCGGGGTTGCTGCCGTTTTTTTGACTGCCTTCTTTTTCTTTGCTGGCTTCGCTTTTTCTGCTGGCTTCTGAGCCGCAGTAATCGGTGTTACTTTATTTGCACCGGACGCTATTTTAGCTTTAGCCTGAGCATCATTAGGCTTAGCACTATTCGGCTGATTCTTATTAGTTGAGTTATTAGCGGAATTACTGGAATTTTTATCTGCGGTTATAGGCATTATATTCTCCTGAATTTGATATATTTATTGCGTTGCACAACGATATTATATTGCACATCTAAGTCAAGTTATTCCTTAGCGAGGACATACTGCAATTTCTTGACTGCAACTTTAATCATCTCTTCTTGCGAAGCCTTAGGATCGCCTACAATCGAGACTTCACGGAAGGTTTTGGGATCAATCGCGCTGACCTTCAACGCATTTCCTAGCTGATAAAACTCAATTATGAATCCTTCGTGACTGTTGCTTTTTGAGCTCATATATTGCCCCGATTAACTCTCATCTTCATACTGCTCAATCTCAAGTGCGGAAATGCTGGTTATCTGATTTCTCACTTTCCCCAACACCCTAAAAAGCTTGCCTTCATGGCTAAATTCTTCACCGACATCGGGAATTCTTTCTGCCAAATTTATAACATATCCGGCAATCGTTGTTGCGTCACCATCACTTTCTAAGCTCCAGCCCAATTCACGATTCAAATCACGCAAACTGAGATTTCCCCGCATCTTATAACCACCGCCAGATTGCTTCTTAATCCCGCGAATCACCTTATCATGCTCATCTTCAATCTGACCGACAATCTCTTCTAATATATCTTCAAGTGTCAACAAGCCCATCAACGCCCCATATTCATCAACCACAATTGCAATATGGCTGCGGCGATTGCGGAATAATTCCATCTGGTCACGTAATGAAGTTTTATCCGGTGTAAACATCGGTTCATGCAGCAACGCCCGCACCGCCTCTTTATCCATATTATCACGGTCTAATTTCAGCACATCTTTGGTAATTAAAACGCCGATAATATTCTCATCATCATTTTCCCAAACTGGCAATCTAGTATGTATAGATGTTATCGCCTGCTCCACAATTGCTGCTGGCTCATCATCCAGATTAACCGTTGTCATATCCTTGCGATGCACCATAATTTCAGCAACTTCAATTTGGCTTAAGTCCAGAATACTTCCCAGCATATCACGGTCATCTTTCACCACCGATCCTTCTGTATGATGCATATCAATCGCACCGCGCAAAGCATCCACCCCATTCACTAATTCTTTGCCTTTACCAACTCTCAATAATTTTAGCAAACTTCTGGAAACAGCCTGCACCACAATCGTTATCGGATTCAATATTTTCACCAATACATTCCAAATTGGCGCAACCATAATCGCCACCTTATCCGAGCTTTGGAATGCATAGGTTTTCGGCATAACTTCACCGAAAATCAGAATCATAATCGTCATCACTCCGGTTGCTACAACCAACGCAATCCCCTCCTTACCAAAAATTGATTGCGCCACTAAGGCTGCCAGCATTGATGCCGCAATATTTACCACATTATTACCAAGCAATATTGCCCCGATTAACCTATCCTTATCCTGCCGTAAATTAATCACCATTTGCGCGCGCTTATTGCCCTCACTGGCAAGCTTATGCATACGAGCCTTGTTAACACCGGTCAATCCGGTTTCTGAGCCGGAGAAGAATCCGGATAATAATATCAGAAAAAAAATAACGATAATTAAAATATAATCAGTGTCCATAATTTCTCAAAAAGTTTAATAAGGTCTTTTCCTCAACATCTTCGGCAATAAACGCTTCGCCAATTCCGCGCGCTAATATGAAAACCATCTTGCCATTTTTCACCTTCTTATCGAGGCGCATATGCTCAACAAGTTTTTCTGCATTCCATTCTTCCAGATATTTCAGTGGGTCTGTCGGCAAATCTGATTTCACAAAATATTCTTCAACTTTTTTCATATCCTGCAAACTGCAATACCCAAGTTCAGCCGAGAATTTAAACGCCATTAGCATCCCCAAACTCACCGCCTCACCGTGCAACAGCTTATCGGAGAATCCGGTTTCCGCCTCCAGCGCATGTCCAAATGTATGTCCGAAATTCAGCAATGCGCGCTTACCCGCTTCTCGCTCATCGGCAGAAACAATCTCCGCTTTGGCTTTGCATGATTCATAAATCGCCTGCTGCAAATTTTCTTTATTATCCAGACAGTTTTCTGTCAACCACTGAAAAAATTCTGCATTATCAATCAAACCATATTTCACAACTTCAGCATAACCGGATAAAAACTCTCTCTCTGGCAAAGTTTCAAGCAGAGATGTATCAGCCAACACCAGCTTCGGCTGATAAAATGCGCCGATAAGATTCTTACCATAGCGCGAATTAATTGCAGTTTTTCCACCCACTGAGCTATCCACCTGCGCCAATAATGTTGTCGGAATTTGGATAAAATTTATCCCGCGCATTGCCATACTTGCCGCGAATCCAACCAAATCACCAATCACCCCGCCACCAAATGCTATGACCGTTGAGTTGCGCTCAATTTTTTGTTCCAGCAGCCATTCGGTCACTTCTTCCAGATATTTAAAGCTCTTTGTACCCTCACCTGCGGGAAGGATTTTGCTAGTATGCGAAATATTATTCTTATCCAGCTCAGCCTGCAATTTTTCCAAATGCAAATTCGCCACATTTTCATCTACCACAATTGCAGTTTTTTTAAGCGGTAAATATTCCGGCAAATGCGCAAAAAGCCCATCGCCAATTAGAATATCATAACTTCTATTACCCAAATCTAGCGTTAGTTTTTTCACTTATTTTTCTGCCCGAATATTTCTATTTGTCTGATAATTTCATTCACGATAATTGTGCGGGAATTTGAATCTGTATCAACAATTATATCCGCTTGGCTATATATAGGGTATCTTTTCTCCATCAAATCCTGCAAGACTTGCTTTTTATCAACATCATTAAGCAATGGGCGCGTTTTATTTTGCTCAACCCTTGCCAGCAATATTTCCAATTCTGCACGTAACCAGATAGATATAGCATTCTTTTTTATACTCGTACGCACCTGCTCATCCATAAATGCGCCGCCACCTGTTGCCATGACGAAAGCTTCTTCTTTTTTCAGATATTTGCGGATAGTTTTTGATTCCACTTTTCTAAAAAATTCTTCACCATCACGCTCAAAGATTTCCGGTATCGTCACTCCTGCCAAATCTTCTATCAACCTATCTGAATCCAGAAACGGCAAATGTATCTTATGCGCCAAATGCACACCTATGGTGGTTTTCCCTGCGCCCATCAGCCCGATTAGGACTAGCGGTTTTTTTGTGTATATTTTCTGCATTTTCACTTACAATCAGCCAGTATCAACATATTCACATAATAATCTAAATTTTACAATTAATGAACAATCAATTGCATATAGAATCTTTTTTGGAAATGATGTCGGTTGAACGCGGCAGCTCAAGAAACACGATTGAGGCCTATCAGCGTGATTTGTGTGAATTTGCAGCAGGAAATAAAATATCGGTAGAAAGTTGTAGCGCCGATGATATCAGGAAATTCCTCAAATCACTTTCGGATTCCGGTCTATCTGCCAAAACACGGGCGCGCAAACTCTCTTCTTTGCGCCAGTTTTTCCTATATTTATATACGGAAAAAATCCGCAAAGATAATCCTACCAGCGATGTGGAAGCCCCAAAAACCGGAAAATCCCTACCCAAATTCATGAGCGCAAAAGATGTAGAAACATTGCTTGAGGCCACGCAAGAAGATTTACGCCTGAAGCTAATGCTGGAAATCTTATATGCTACAGGCTTGCGCGTTTCAGAGCTTATTTCACTCAAAAAAACCTGCATCCACGTTGAAAATGGGGAGTATTACGTTTTTGTCAAAGGTAAAGGGAGTAAGGAACGTCTTGTGCCACTGGGCAGCTTTGCTATCGCCGCATTGCACGAATATCTGGATAATAATGATATCGAATATTGGCTATTTCCTTCCGGCAAATCTCATATTACCCGCCAACGCTTCGGGCAAATGCTCAAAGAGCTGGCGCTTAAATCAAACCTCAATCCGGCACAAGTTTCGCCGCATGTTATACGCCATTCATTCGCCAGCCATATGCTGCATAACGGCGCGGATTTGCGGCTTGTGCAGGAATTGCTGGGACATGAGCAGATTGCCACCACTGAGATTTACACCCATATTCAGGCAGAAAAATTGCAGGAAATAGTTTCCAAATTCCACCCTTTAAGTAAAAAATCCGGCTAACCTACCTACCAAGCTGATTTATCAACCCTCTCAAAATTTGCTCTTCAGGTTTCAGCTTTTCTTCTTCTATAGTCGGTTCGGCTGGGGCTAGGCCGCCATCAACCGCACCCGCATCACCTGCATTATCACCATCCACTGGCGCTTCTGCATCTGCATTATCGCCTCCGCTTTGCGGCTCTTGCGCAACAATTCCGGGCGGCAAAAATTTCTGCACAGGCGCAAAGTCACTTTCATTGAGCACATTGCCTTTGATCAAACCTTTTAGCAATTTTTTGACATAATATTGAATAACTTCACGCGCATCGACATCCTTTTTGGGGTTATCAATTGCGTCATATATCCTGATGCCAATTTTCGGGCGCTCTCTGTTATCGGGCATATAAATCCCAAACACTGCATCCGTATCCATATACCATTTCGGCAAGTCTAAATAACCTTTATACACACCTTTGGCAGCTCCGGCATCGAGGTTAATCCCCGGAATATTTGCCACACCTTTTTCGATATATATCGGGCCCTCAATCGTTTTAATTGTAGTATAGCTATTCTCATTGGACATCACCCGCAACAGGCTCAAAGCTTCCGCCTCATTATTAATATTGGTGATACGGTTGGCGAAACCTTCAACATCAAATCCCTGCACAACAATATCACGTCCATTCACCGCAATATTACCCTGTAGATTTTGCACCATCGCTTTTTGATGGATGCCGGAACTTTCCAATTTACCATTCACCGATACCGTACCACGCTTGATACGATCCATATCGGCGAAAGCATCCATAATCTTGAGCGTATTCAGATTGTTCCCGCTAAAACTCATCTTAAAAGTCGGTACATTTCCGGCAGCAATATTAGCAGAAAGGCCAAGACTTCCATCAAATGCCGCAGCAGTAAGCTTGTCTATAATAAGTACCGAATTGACCAGAGTACCGTTTGTTTCAACATTGTCCAAGCGCAGCCTATCATGAGTCAGGCTCTTTATCTTGGCAGTAAATTCAGTATCCATTTGCCGCAAAACACTCAAATCAATCGGTTTCTCCGACCATCTGGCAGCGCCTTTTGGTGCTGTGGATTTATTACTCGCCGCTTCCTTATTTAGGAATAATGCCGTATCCAAATTTCCTAGATTAAGATTCACCGATATTTTTGGTTTTGCGCCTTTGGTATCAATCTTCACCGCACCGCCGGCTGAAAGCTTGGCTGAATCAAAATAGAAGCTTTTCAGATGTGCCAAACCTTTTTCAACAACTCCGGAAACCTTGATATTGCTATATGCTGCGCCGTCATAAACCAGCTTGCCTACACCCAAAGCTAATGTTACTTTTGATGAGAAATCACTAATTGCCGAAAAGTCGATATCAGAGCCCTTATTCACGCCATCTGCACGCGCATTCGCAACTTTCTCTTTCTTCACCAGCATAGAATCAAGGTCAATTACTCCGATTCCACCGCTTAGCGTAATTTCCGGTGTTTTTTTCAGATTTGCATTTATCGAACCGTTAAAATTAATCCCATCAACGGTTGCTTTCGTCCTGTTCATTTCCACCGTAGGAGTATTATTCAGCGCAACATAGATTGAAGAATCGGCTTTATAACTCTTCAACTTATCGGATTTTATACTCGCCACATCAATATCAAATGCCTTCAAAACCTGACGCAAATTATTTCCCGATGTTTCAAACTTACCCTCAACATACTTCACACCACGGCTATTCTCTCCAATAACTGCATAGGCCAAAAACTTGCCACCATCCGGCAAATTCATCTCAATCGGTTGCAGAGTAATTTCCTTGCCTTCAGCCGAGGCTTTCACTTTCAAATTGGAGAATTTCGCATTTTTATACGCGACCTTGTCGGCATTTACATTCGCCTTCATATATAATGTATCGAGAAATCCGGCTTTTCTTTTGTCGGGTTTCGGCATATCTTCCACAGCTTCCTTCGCTGCACCAGTTTCCGGAATCAAATCTTCTATCACCAGATTTGAGAAATTAAACGCCGCACTTATGCTATTTGCATTTTCGGTTAAGCGCGCTGCAAGATTGCCTTTTCCCGAGGTTTGCCCCAAATTAAAATTCACATCAGAAAGTTTATAAACCTCTCCCTCTTTGCTGATATTGGCGGAAATATCCGCAGTAGGGTTAGCAAATCTCATATTCCCGCTTGGGTCAGCAAATTTCAGCAAATTATTCACATCTGAGCTTTTCAGCGAGAATTTCCCGCTTTCGGCATTTCCGTCAAAGCCTATTTCAGAATTTACCGCAGTCAGCCTCATTGCAATTTTCGGATTATCGAAATTATCAATATTCGCATTAATCCCCATTTCTTCACCCGAAAACTCAAAATTCCCGATAAGTGAAAGCGGGCCTTGTGTTGAGCCAAGCGCGGAATTCAGGTTAATATTATCAATCGCATAATTCTTGCCCGAAGCCTCATCACGATATTCCACGCTACCTTCAGTGATTTTAATTTCATCAATTGCCAGCTTTGCGGGCTTGCTTGAACTGCCAGATTTTCCGGCATCCTCTGTCTTTTCCTTACCTATCACTTCCCAATTATTACCGTTGGCGGTTTTAATCAATGTTGCACTCGGCTTCTTGATTTCTATTGAGCCAATTTTAATTTCACCCGAAAGCAGTGGAAAAAGCTCAACCTCGGCAGATATTTCTTCCGCTCCGGCAAAAACTTTGGAGCCATTAGCAATAGAAATCTGTGTGGCAGATGCTTCAACAAACGGAAAAACAGAAAGTTCTATTTCCCCGCCGATAGCAATCTCATACCCCGTACTTTCGCGAAATTTCTTGGTAATCTGCTCTTTGTAGCGGTTAGGATCGGCGATAATCGGTATAATTATAGCGGCAAGTCCCACCAGAACTGCCAGTGTTACAAAAACATAAATCAGTTTTTTCATAAAATCTCTTGACCCTTATTGGTTAAATATATATATTCCGCCGTCCTAAGATATACACTAGAACATAAAAATTATATAATTAAATAACTAATTTAGGCGGAAAAGATGTCAAGAGCTTGTGAATTATTGGGTGTTAAGCCGCAAACCGGTCATAACGTTCCTGTTAACAGAAGTCAAACTGGGGTACGTTCAAGAAGACGTTTTGACCCGAATGTTCAACATATCGCTTTGCAAAGTGATTATTTGGGCAAATTGATATTGAAAATTGCCGTAAAAACATTGCGCTCGGTTGAGCATGTTGGTGGAATTGATAAATTTTTGGTGAATACGCCAAACAGAAAATTGGCGGCATCAGGGCAAAAGCTCAGAAGAGCATTGCTTAAAAAATTATCTGAAGAGGATTTGAAAAAGCTTGTGAAGCGCTCAGAAACTCAGAAGAAGCATGTTTCCCCAAAATCTCTGATTGCAAAAGCGAAAAAAGCCGGAGAAGCAAAACCTGCAAAGGTTAAATCAGCAACTGCTGCAAAGCCGAAAGCTGCAAAAAAGCCTGCTGCAAAAAAAGCTGCTCCTGCAAAAGCACCTAAAGAGTAAGCTTATATAGCTCTAAGCAGCTTTGCCGAATAGCTCTTCCATTTTGCCAATCATGGTTTCACCCAAATCATTGATATCCATAATTGTCACCGCATTTTTGTAATATCTGCCGACATCATGCCCGATGCCGATTGCCAGCAATTCCAGCTTATTGGAATGCTCAATATTATTAATCACCTTGCGCAAATGGCTATCAAGATAATTGCTCACATTCACCGCCATTGTGCTATCATCCACTGGCGCACCGTCAGAAATCACCATCAGGATTTTGCGCGCTTCGGGACGATTCATTAAGCGCGAACTTGCCCACAAAATCGCCTCACCATCAATATTCTCCTTGAGCAGCCCTTCCTTCAACGCCAGAGCCAGATTGCGTTTTGAAGCCCGCCAAGGTAAATCGGCTGATTTATATATAATATGGCGCAAATCATTTAGCCGTCCCGGATTTTTCGGCGCACCGGATTTTTGCCATTTTTGCCGCGCTTGCCCGCCCTTCCATTCTGCGGTGGTAAATCCCAACACCTCCACTTTCACCCCGCATTGCTCCAGCACCCGCGCTAATATATCTGCGCAAGCTACTGCCGACATAATCGGGCGTCCGCGCATTGAGCCGGAATTATCAATCAGCAATGTCACAACTGTATCTTTGAAGTCCGATTCAATCCGATGCTTATATATATTTTCATTGGCAGGGCTGGCGATAAACCGCGCAAAACGGCTTGCATCCAAGCTTCCCTCATCCTTATCCAGCTCCCACCATATATCCTGCGGTGCCATCAGCAATTGTTGCAAGCGCGAGGCTAAACGATTCGTAATTGTCTTCAAATCCGCGATTTTATTATCAAGCTGGGCACGCAAGCGTTTCAGCTCATCAAACCCCGCTAATGCAGAAGCATAAACAATTTCGTCAAATTCCTTGGTATAAACCTTATATTCCAGCTCCGGCTCATATTCCATGTTGGAAATCGGCTCATAATTCGGCATCGCGTCCGGTTCTTTTGACTTTGAAGGCTTGGGGTTTGCGAGCTTTCCGCCATCGCTTTTTTCCTGAGTTGCGCTTTTGGAGTCATGCTCTTCGCCATCGCCCTCTTCTTCACTAAAATCGCCGTCACTTTCATTTTCAATTTTCTCGGCATTATAGCTCTCGGAATCTTCTGAGGGCTCATTCTGTGCATTATTCCCCGCCATAAAATCCAGAAATTTATGCACTGACTCAGCAAAATCGCGCTGATTATCAAGATTCTCCAGCATTTCTGAAAATTGCCCTTGTGCATTCTGCGTTGCCCATTCTTGTAAAAGAGATTTTTTAGCAAGCGGCAAATTCATCCCGTCCGACCATAATAATTCTGCCAGATTCGCTG
>PCXJ01000117.1:0-13214 GCA_002787615.1 Alphaproteobacteria bacterium CG11_big_fil_rev_8_21_14_0_20_44_7 | reverse complement strand
TGCCCCCGCATAACGCTTAGCCAGCAAAATTTCTCCCCGCGTCCGTTCCAGCGCATCATATATTTCTCGCGCGTCTGCGGCTTGCGGTTTCAATTCTCGGTGCAATTCAGCATCATGAAAGCGCAAATTAGCCGCCGCCATATCTGCCATTGCTCTGACAAAATGTGCATCCTCGCTATCGGGAATAATCAGCATTCCATCTTCAAAATGGTAATCTTCACGATTTGAGATCTGATAAGAGATTTCCGCTTTGGTTTTGCCCAATGCCCGAAACGCTGCCGCTATTGCTTCCTTGTTCATAAAGCCCGAATTGTCAACGCGGTTTGATGCAATCAATACCGCGTTCTGGTTATTTTATAATCCTATCATAAAGATCTTCCCAATCGGGATTCATTTCTTCAATGATATTATATTTAAATTGTCGTTTCCACTTTTTGACACGTTTTTCTTTGATAATCGCATCTTGCATAGTTCCGCAAAATTCATAATAAACCAACTTTTTTATATTATACTTTGCACTGAAACCTTTTGTTAGTTCATTCTTATGCTCGTATACTCTTTTGATTAAATCTGAAGTTACACCTACATACAGTGTAGACCTCCTTGATTTGGCCAGTATATAGACACATGGTTGCTTCAAAACCCACTCCATTTAACCGGATTGCGGTATTAGCTCCGCAAAACCGCAATGACTATCAGCTTCCGAGCCTTGCTATCGCCTCGTCCCCGAAACAGCGTTGATAAAATTCACGAATTACCGGTTTTTCCGCATCATCACATTTATTCAGGAAGCTGAGTTTGAAAGCCTGCTCAACATCTTCGAACAGGAACATATTTTCCGCCCATGTAATCACTGTACGCGGCGACATCACGGTTGAAATATCCCCGCTCATAAACGACTGACGGCTCAAATCTGCTAGCTTTATCATTTGGCTGATTGTCTTTTTCTCGGCAGCACTTAATTTTGGGAATTTAGCAAAAACAATTTCTTCCTCTGCCTTTTCATCAAGATAATTGAGCGTTGTTACAATATTCCACCGATCCATCTGCCCTTGGTTAATTGGCTGCGTACCATGATATAGCCCGCTAGTATCACCAAGCCCAATCGTATTAGCCGTTGCAAATAAACGAAAATCCTCATGCGGCTTAATAACACGATTTTGGTCAAGCAAGGTGAGCTTGCCTTGCGCTTCCAAAATCCGCTGAATCACAAACATCACCTCTGGCCGCCCCGCATCATATTCATCAAACACCAATGCCACCGGATGTTCCAGTGCATATGGCAGAATACCGGGCTTAAATTCAGTGATTTGCTTGCCGTCTTTTAGCACAATTGCATCTTTGCCGAGCAAATCAATCCTGCTTATCTGACTATCCAGATTCACCCTGATACATGGCCAATTCAGCCGCGCCGCCACTTGCTCAATATGCGTAGATTTACCCGTTCCATGATAACCCTGAATCATCACACGGCGATTATGCATAAAACCGATCAAAATCGCTTTTGTGGTTTCTGGGTCAAACTTATATGTCGGATCAATTTCCGGCACATGTTCGGACTTTTCAGCAAAAGCATTCACCTTCATTTCAAATGGGAGATTGAAAATTTCCTTTGCAGATACTATTATCTTTTTTGTCATGACTAAACCTGAATTAAATATTTCTGAGATTATATATAACAAGCTTTCCCAAGCTTTCAAACCAGAAACGCTGGAAATTATAGATGAATCACATAGACATATCGGACATGGGCCATACAGAAAAGGCGGGCAGAGCCATTTAAAAATTGTCATTTCAGCCGCACCGCTTGCGGATTTCAGCAAATTAGAAAGACAAAAATCCGTGCAAAGACTGCTGGCAGATGAAATAAGGCAGCTTCACGCAATTTCATTCGAGTTTGTTTGATTAGCCTTAAATCCGCTTGAGCGAAATTATTCCGAGCGCAGCGAAGGCAAGGCCGTTGAGGCCGCTAAGGCTGCGCGCCGCTTGAGCGCAATTAAATATTCTCAAAAATTCCTTGCCTGCGTTTTTCAAATTGGTTAGGTTGGCTGCAAGGAGATTGGATTATGAAAAAATCATTATTTACCGCATTATCGCTTATAGCCTTTACATTACCTGCCAACGCTCAGAATATTGATTCCGCCCACGGCGACTGGACCGTGTTTAACGATGGCGGGAATACATGCTATATCGCCTCCACCCCGATTGCTCAGGACGGGAATTATACCAAAAGAGGGCAACCTTATGTGCTGGTGAATCATAAATCCGGCGGGGCTGATGAAATTAATATTTCCTCCGGTTATCCATACAAAAAAGATGTGGATGTTGAAGTGAAGATAGACAAACAGAAATACCGCCTATTCACACAAGGCGAGCATGCTTGGGCTAAAGATTCCATCACCGATACAAAAATTGTCAATGATGTGCAGGCTGGCTCAAAAATGATTGTTAAAGGTATCTCACGCAAAGGTACATATTCAATTGATACATATTCTCTAAAAGGCTCTGGTGCTGCCTATAAGAGAATGAAAGAACTTTGCAACTAGCTAAATCCTTGCGCTTACAGCAAAAACAAAGGGGAGCAATTGCCCCCCTTGTTTGCACTATATGCAACTAAAGTTATTTCACTAATTTCTTGCCGTCTGTTACCAGATGCAAGATTGCTGAAACACCAATTAGTACATATACTATTTTGGTTAGTAGCGGGCTAACAAGTAGCTTCGATACTATATCCAGATCAAATGCTCCAACCAGTCCAAGATTGATCGCACCGATCATTATCAAAATAGTGGTGAACTTATACATTGTAGTAGTCATATAAACCTCCTTATTTGGTTGAAGTAAGTATATTATACCACAAAGAATGAAGGAATGATAGCAAAATACACCTTTTTGGTGTGCAGTGCAGCATAAATATATTGCAGCGCAGCATTTTGGTATCTGCGCTTAAGCGTCAACCAACTCTCTATTTGACTCCGGCTCCCTAACCTGCTCAGCCTTGCGTTGCCTCTTCTTCACCTTCATGCCCAAGCTCCACTGATATTCAAACTGCTGGCGGTATGAATCCACGATTGATTGATTCTCAATAATCACCACACTTGGCTCAGGCTGCGAAATCAGAATCGCATATTTATTTGCATATAAATAATATGGCACGGTATTAAAAACATCGCGACTCACCCAACGATATTCACAGCTATAATCCGACATTACCACATCGCCCTGCATCGCCAGCACCCGCCCACTGATATTTTTCTTGGCAAAGCGCTCTATCATTTTTTCATAACCGGATATGCCCAGCAAAATCTTTTCATCCACGCCGCTTAGCAATCTTTCCTCACCTGGCAGCAATGTTTCATATATATCATCCCATAAAAGCTGCAAACTATTCTCGCCCTTCAGAACCTGCACCTGCAAGCTATCGCGCTTATAACGCACCCCGCCGTCAATAAACTCAATCCCGCCAACTTCAAAAGCTTTTTGGATTGCGGTGATGGTGTCAGTGCGCGGACTGGTCAATTTGCGTTCAATATTCGCAATGGCTGGTTTGGACATTTTGGCAATATTCGCCAAATCTTGCTGATTCCACCCCAGCAATGCGCGCGCCGCTTTCATTTGCTCAACAGTTATCATGGGGCACATGATATATTAAAAACATATGATTGTATATTTAAACACTAAAAATGAGGGCTAGTATATGCACCTTGCCAAAGGTATGTGATAAAAATATATGATAATACACTAAAAGCATGGAATCAAAAATCATAACGGGAATATTTTCGCACTTGCATTTTTGGCGAGTTATGGTGTAGATATTTCCGCAGAACATATATATATAAGTACTAAAGTTGAGTAGAATAAAATTTCGCGGGTATAGCATAGTGGTAATGCTCTAGCCTTCCAAGCTAGCTATGAGGGTTCGATTCCCTCTACCCGCTCCAATCACTCATCTTATAAAGCCTAAAGAAGCCTTGCAAACATAGCTGGCACAAGGGTTTTGCTATAAACGTTATATTAGGCGGTCTTATTAAGTCTATTGACATCTGCCCCCCCCCATAAGGGGCAAGATTGGGGGCAAGAAAACCCTTAATATAATGCTTGCCCCCAAATGAAACTCTCAGACGCTACTGTTAAGAACACAAAGCCCAAAGGCAAGCCATACAAGCTCTTTGATGGTGGTGGACTATATTTGGAAGTAATGCCTATAACTAAAAGAAAACCGAAAGGTGGCAAGCTATGGAGATTGAAATATAGATATGGCGGCAAAGAAAAGAGAATCAAGAAAGCGTGATTTCTCTTTACAAATTGTTAATATTTGTTTATTAAACTGCTGCAAATTTTGGGAGATAGATATGAAAAATAGATTTTTAGTATTACCGCTATTGTTAATTTCGTCTTGTGCAACAGTTGACACTACATGGCTCAGAGAAATAGATGGCAATGAGTTTGAGGTTTCTTCTGGTAGGTTAACAGAGGGAAGATTCATTACTGTCGATAACAAATTAAGAACTTGGAATGGTCAGTTTAGAGGTGGAGAAGAGAAAGTTGAGCTGCGTAAAGAATTTCTAACTAAGTTAGCAGAGCAAGAAGCTGCGACTTTATGTTCTAATTCAGGCTTTGAAAAAAAGGATGAACCTAATTTTGGTATGACTGATACAAACCCGATGGCGTTTGGCGGTGGTCTACTAGGTGTTCTTGTTGCAGAAGCAGTTTCAAGCTATGACAATTTACCAGTATCAATCCATTATCGTTTTAAGTGTGATAATGATTCATTAAGTGATAACGAAGAACTTGAAGTGAAAAAGTAGAATGTTTGCACGTTTCTTATCATTAGCTTTGCTGTTGGCTTTGACTTCCTGCGCAACAGAAACTCCTTATGGCTCTTTAATGGAGCAATCTACTGGTGGTTATGTAGATAGAAAGATTTCTGAGAATGAATATGAGGTTCAAGTAAGAGGAAATCACAAAACTTCTCATGACAGGTTGATTGAATACTTCCATAAAAGAGCTACCGAACTGTGTGGTTCTGACGAGTATGAGAGCGATATAAAAAAAGAATATAACACAGTAGTTAATGATGCTGTTTTTACTGGTTATTATTTTATACCAGCAAGTAGGCATGACTACCCGCATGTAACGGGAAATGTAACCTGTGAATAATCACAATTAACCTAACCTTCATGAAAAGGCTCTATAATACTTAGTATGAAAAAATTACTTATATTACTTCTCTTAGTAGCTTTTATTCCAAGCATTTCTATTGCAGCACCGAAATTAGATTCAGAGCAAACTTCTATAATCAAATCTGGTGAACAGTTAATTGAAGATGCCAGAAAAGACTGGAAAGATAAAAACTTTGGTAGCGGTATGGAAAAGATAGAAAAGGCCATTACCACGCTTCAAGGCACAGACCATCACATAAAGGTTAAAGCGCAAATTGTACTTGCAGAGTTTTATACAGGGCAAATGAAGCTAGATAAGGCAGAAGAGATTCTTGTAAAGGCGGAGCTGGATGCCAGAAAATATTATAACAAGCTAAGTAGTTTTGGAGATAATGGTGCGGCTGTAACTTATAGCCTTGCTCTAATTAGGTTGGGTTCTCTTTATGTTTCAACAAACAGGCTAGAAGATGGGCTTGCAAAAATGGAAGAGGGTATAAAAATATCCCAGAAACATAATGATAGAATCGGTCTAGTGACAGGAGCTGTCGTACTAGGAAATATCTATATAGAGTTAGAAAGGTATGAAGATGCCGAAAAAATCTTATTGCTAGCAGAAAAAGAAACAAAGAAATTTGAAGATGGTGATGAATTTAGAATGATATTGCCATATCAGTCACTCTACGGTTTTTATACTGTTACCAAAGACTGGAAAAAGGCGTTAGAGTATCTTGAAAAACTCATAACAACATACGAGTTAAAGAAAAATCCAGTAGGTGAAGAGCATCTAACATTTGTTATGTATGCTCAATTGATTGAGCTGCACAGAACTGCTGGATTGCTATATAGCGCAAAAGAAGTGGATAATAAGGAAGCTGCAATATCTCATTATAAAGAAGCGATTGAGCTTTCTGAACATTACAGAAAACAGAATTGGGCAACTGGGCAGGTATTGCATGCCATGTTTGTGCAGCTACATTTGGAGATTAGTGATGTATATACAGCCTTAAATAAACCTACTTTATCAGAAGAAAACCTTAGAAAAGCATCTGAATTGGCAGATGAGCTTAAATTGCCTGCAAAAAATATAGCTTCTATTCATAGAGAGGTTGGCATTGCACTAGATTTGGGAGGAAAATCCAAAGAAGCGATTTCGTATTTTGCAAAAGAATATGATTATTACAAATCCCTAAATGATAAAGATAGTATGATGGGTTCTTTGCTAAGTATGGGCATTGCTGCAAGTAAGGCAGGAGTAGAAAATGATTATTATGAGCAAGCAAAAAAGATTGCAGTAGAGATGGATGACAAAAAAAGTGTGGCAGAAATTGATAATAATATAGCTTATGGTTATGCAAGAAATGGAAAGTTCCAAAAAGCCTTACCTTATGCAGAAAGCTCTTATTCTTATTACTCCCAATATAAAGATAGTTCAATGTATCCTGTGGTCTCAGATACAATAGGCTATGTGCACTATGGTCTCGGTAACTATGAAGAAGCAAAAAAGTATATATTGGAAGCAGTAGAGCAAAATTCTATTAATTCAGATTCTACAAGAGGAAAGGATGGGTTGGGCAATAATTATCAACATCTTGGCTTAGTTTACTTGAAGCAAGGCGATAAAAAAATAGGTTGTGAGAATCTAAGTAAATCAAAAGAATATTTTGTCACATTAGCTAATGACAAGAAGATAAGTGAACTGGAAGAGCTGTTGTCTAGTAGTTGTATAAACTAAAAATACAATGTTCTTTAACTGAAATCTTTGTTATTACGAACCTGTATTTAGTTGATAGGGAAATAATACGGGGGCAAGTTTGGGGGCAGGGAAATTCTACGAACTAACACAAGCATATAAATATCAACAGCTTAAATCCCAAAAACGATTCCCTCTACCCGCTCCAAATTCCAACAAAACACCCTTTAACGGGTGTTTTTTGCATTTGGAGCCGCGAGGCTTGGGCTTTCAGGAACAATCCCCTATCAATTCTTCATAGACTTATCGCTGAATACGATACCGGCTATCCCCATTCCCGTTCCGCTCATTTTCAGAGTAAGAGGATAATCATCAAATTTGTCGGATTCTGAACTTCCCCACGCCAAATTTGGAACTTTTTTGCTATATCCGCGCGGAGTAATTTCCTTCGTAGCGGATGGCGACCCATATTTTGCTTGCGATTCCTCCAAAAGGTCAAAATACACATCATTATTAGGGATATCGTAATATTGCTCAATCTTCCATAATTTTGAGGGCTCTGAGCTAAACATCCCATCTTCTCCCTTGCTAAAATGCAGCAATGTGCAACTACCGCCTTCAGGAATCGTTCCACCATAGGCAGGGTGATTTCCCTTACAATCACCGCCCTTACCTAGTACAACCATTTCCGTATTACCGGGGGCAATCTGATGTTTTTGCGAATAGCCATCGTCAAAAGCTTTCTTGAAATTATGATAATTCACCAAAGATATTTTATACCCCTTGCCTTTCGCCCATTCATTAATATCTTTTTCCGCCATACCTAACTTTAAATCATCCACATCAATGCTTGAGTATGAAAAAGGTTTGGCTTCGATGGGTTTCGCATTTTCTGCCAATTTACCGGAATCTATGATTTCATGCTTTATCACCTCGCCGGATTTGGGGTTAGTGATAGTTATTTCTTCAATCACCGTATCAATAACATTATTGCCGAAATTATTCCTTGTGCCCGGCCCGACCTTTACAATCTTCATTAATAGCTCGATTTTCACATCTCTGTAATAATCCAGTTTCTCGGTAAGAGCTTTTGCATCTTGTGGCTCAATCTCTAGATATTCAAAATCGGCAAGGTTCTTCGGTATTATTCTGATTTGATTATTTGCGTGCCCGCCATAAAAATAATGCGCAGAACTCATATCCGATATTTTGAAAGCCTTTTTCTCGCCATTATATTCGCCGAGCGCAGCCTTAGTATTGATTTTGAGCTTTTCAACCCCCTCCATGGAGCTTAACTGCTCTGCATATCGCTTCATCAGCTTTTCTTTGACTTCATGTCGGCTAAATTCATCAGCATATTTATATTCATCCGCCTTTTCCGCCCATTTCTCTAAGGGCGCATCCTCACCGGACATATAATAATATAAAGCGGTATAGGAATCATCACTTGGATTCTCAAGAACATTATCTTCAGCCTTAGCATGATTGGCCGACAACAATATTATGGTTGAGATTGCTACTGATGTTAATAGCCTTGTTTTCATAGATTTCTCCTCAATTAAGATTGCAAATCCTAATAATAATAAATCGCAATTAAGATAAGGTTAAAACTATGTGTAATTTTATGAATTTATTTCTACTCTAAGCCGGATTGCGCGTTGCGCCAGCTTTTCATAACCAAGTTCGGTGGTAAATTTCATAAATTAACATTCTTTAATAACAATTGCTGCATATCATACTCGCCCAGCGCGAGTCAAGAATCTTTATTCTCGTAAATATCTTTCTTAACCAGAAAAAAAACCTCAAAATCCAACAAAAACCATTTGCATTTAAAAAAAAACTATAGTAAATACACCCGCCCTAATGGTGAATAGAACCTAGGTTTTAGTGGTAAATGGCAACAACTCCGGCGTAAATCACGGATTTGCAATAATTTTTTCTTGCCAAAATTGCCAGTTAGCACTAGAACACAGCTTCTATTAACTATGACATAATATATAACGCAGATTTAAACACACTTATAACTCATTAAACAGGGACTAAAACAATGGCTAAAGAAAAATTTGATCGCTCAAAACCACATGTCAACATCGGTACAATCGGCCACGTTGATCACGGTAAAACAACATTGACAGCTGCTATCACCAAAATGTTCGGTGAATTCAGAGCTTATGACGAAATTGACGGCGCTCCTGAAGAAAAAGCGCGCGGTATTACAATTGCGACAGCGCATGTTGAATATGAAACAGATGCACGTCACTATGCACACGTGGATTGCCCTGGTCACGCCGATTATGTGAAAAACATGATTACCGGTGCGGCGCAAATGGATGGTGCGATTCTGGTTGTGTCTGCAACAGATGGCCCGATGCCACAAACTCGCGAGCATATCCTTCTTGCTCGTCAGGTTGGTGTTCCTGCGATTGTTGTATTCATGAATAAAGTGGATATGGTTGATGATCCTGAAATGCTTGAATTAGTTGAAATGGAAGTTCGCGAACTTCTTTCTTCATACGAATTCCCTGGTGACGATATTCCTATCGTGAAAGGCTCAGCGCTAAAAGCACTTGAAGGTGATGCAGGCGACATTGGTGAAGGCTCAGTTAAAGAGCTTATGAAGCAAGTTGACGCATATATTCCTCAGCCATTGCGCGATGTGGAAAAAACATTCCTAATGCCGATTGAAGATGTATTCTCAATTTCTGGTCGTGGAACTGTTGTTACAGGCCGTATCGAAAGCGGTATTGTGAAAGTTGGCGAAGAAATCGAAATCGTTGGTATTCGTGATACGCAAAAAACTATCGTTACTGGTGTTGAAATGTTCCGTAAGGAGCTTGATCAAGGTCAGGCTGGTGATAATGCTGGTATCCTGCTTCGTGGTACAAAACGTGAAGACGTTGAACGCGGTCAGGTTCTTGCTAAACCGGGAACAATCACTCCGCACACTAAATTTGAGTGTGAGTGCTATATTTTGAACAAAGAAGAGGGTGGACGTCATACTCCATTCTTCTCTAACTATCGTCCTCAATTCTATTTCCGTACAACTGACGTTACAGGTTCTGTTGAACTACCTAGCGGTACAGAAATGGTTATGCCTGGCGACAACATCAAAATGACAGTAACTCTCGGCTCTCCAATTGCGATGGATGAAGGCTTGCGCTTCGCTATCCGTGAAGGTGGCCGCACAGTTGGTGCTGGTGTTGTAGGTAAGATTATTGAGTAATTGGGTGTTCGCGGGGGCGGAGCTTTCTCTGTTCCCCGCCTTCTTTTTGGGGGTGTAGCTCAATTGGTAGAGCGTCGGTCTCCAAAACCGAAGGCTGGGGGTTCGATTCCCTCCGCCCCTGCCACTCGATACTTAAATAATGAATAAGGTTTGAAATGGCGAAGAGTCCGGCAAGATTTATAAGAGAGGTTAAGCAGGAAGGTTCAAAGGTAACTTGGCCTTCAAAAAAAGAAACTTGGGTAGCTTCAATCATGGTTTTGATCGTAGTAATTTTTCTTTCTGTTTTTTTCTTCGTTACGGATTTCTTTGCAGCTAAGGCAATTAAATTAATTTTAGGGATATAGCGTAATACACATGGCGCAAAGTTGGTACATAATAAACGCTGCTTCTGGGCAGGAAAAGAAAGTCGCTCAGATGATTAAGGAGCAGGCTGCCGAAAAAGATATGACCGATCAAATTTCGGAAGTTCTTGTTCCGTCTGAAGAAACCGTAGAAGTGCGCCGTGGTAAGAAAGTTGCGAGTGAGAAGAAATTCTTCCCGGGCTATGTTTTGGTAAAAATGGAAATGAATGAGCATAGCTGGCATCTAATTAAAGGCGTGCCGAAGGTTTCCGGATTCTTGGGCGGAAAAGGTAAGCCGCAAGCGATAAGTGATGCCGAAGCTGAGCGTATACTTGAGCAGGTGCGCGAGGGCGTAAAACGCACTGAGGAAGGTGCTGTATTCGAAATCGGCGAGAAAGTGAAGGTTATAGACGGGCCGTTCGAATCATTCGTTGGAGTGGTTCAGGATGTTGAAGCGGCGAAAAACAAAATTAAAGTGGAAGTATCAATTTTTGGTCAGGCCACTCCGGTTGAGCTTGAATATAATCAAGTTCAGAAATTGGCTTAATAAAGAAACAAACGAATAACAGATTGGATTAAATAGGTAATATAAATGTCAGCAGCACCGAAGAAAAAGAAAAAAGAAGTTACGAAAATCGTAAAATTACAAATTCCGGCTGGTCAGGCGAATCCTTCACCCCCTGTAGGCCCTGCGCTTGGTCAGGCGGGACTCAATATTATGGAGTTCTGCAACGCATTTAATGATAAATGCAAAAAAGATAATACTCAGCCGGGCGCGCCGATTCCGGTAAGAATCTTTGTTTATAAAGATAAAAGCTTTGATTTCATCACCAAAAAACCTCCGGTTTCATATTACCTGAAGCAAGCTGCAAAGATTAAAAAAGGTTCTGGCGAAGCTGGTAAGGGGATTTATGTCGGCAAGGTAACAAAGGCGCAAATCCGCGAAATCGCAGAAGATAAAATGCAGGATTTGAATGCATTTGAAATTGAGGCAGCAATGCGTCAAATCGAAGGTACGGCATTCTCAATGGCGATTGAAGTGGTTGAAGGCTAATTAGAGTTTTAGGAACTAGGAATAAAGAATATGGCAAAGAAGCAAAAAACAGAAAAATCAGCAATAGCAGCAAAGCGCGGCAAGCGTTATGCCTCAATTAGCGAAAATCTGGACGCAGACAAAATTTATGCACTTGAGGATGGGCTTAAGGAAGTTAAATCCCGCGCCAAGGCAAAATTTGATGAATCTATTGAGTTGGCTCTAAATCTTGGTCTTGATATGAAAGACACAACCCAGATTGTACGCGGCGTGATTTCAATGCCAAACGGTACGGGTAAAACCGTGCGCGTTGCGGTGGTTGCAGATGGTGACAAAGCTGAGGAAGCAAGAAAAGCCGGTGCAGATTTTGTTGGCGTTGATGAATTCATCACCAAAGTAGAAAAAGGCGAGCTTGATTTTGACCGTGTAATTGCAACTCCTGACAAAATGGGTGCAATCGGGCGAGTTGCCAAAACTCTTGGCCCGCGTGGCTTGATGCCAAATCCTAAATTGGGAACGGTTACGGTTGACGTGGCGGCAGCAGTAAAAGCTGCAAAAGCCGGACAGGTTGAATTCCGTGCCGAAAAAGCCGGAATCGTACATGCCGGAGTGGGTAAATCGAGCTTTGATGATAAGGCCTTGGCAGAAAATATTCGCGCCTTGGTTAATGCGGTAAATAAAGCAAAGCCGCAAAGTGCCAAAGGTGTGTATTTAAAAAGCGCAGCACTTTCTTCAACAATGGGTGTTGGCGTAAAGATTGATATTGCTAGCTTGGTTCAGGCAGCATAACGAGGATTGAGGATAAAAATGGATAGAGTAGAAAAAAGACAACTAGTAGAAAGCTTAAACGGCACATTGGGTGAGATTGAAACCGTGGTGATTGTCCACAATAAAGGCCTTACCGTTGCTGAGTTTAGCGACTTACGCACACAAATGCGCGAGGCCGGTGGCAGAATTCAGGTAGCAAAAAACCGCTTGGTAAAACTTGCGTTAAAAAGCACCAGATATGAATCTTTATCTGACTTATTTAAAGGCCCAACCGCAATTTGCTATTCAACCGACCCGATTGCGGCGGCAAAAATTGCAGTGAATTTCGCTAATGATAATGACAAATTGGTTATTCTCGGCGGCGCGATGGGAGATAGTATAATGGATATTGAAGGCGTGAAGCAATTAGCGAAGATGCCTTCTCTGGACGAATTGCGTGGCAAGCTTGTTGGTTTAATCAACGCGCCTGCTACGAAGCTTGTACAAATTGTGCAGGCACCTGCTGGGCAACTGGCAAGAATCTTTGGAGCTTATGCTGCAAAAGGAAATTAGGATTTGGAGTGAGTTTCAGATTCAATAAATTTAACACTAAACACTAAACAAAAAGGGACTATAAAATGGCTGCTAATTTAGATAAAATCGTTGACGATCTTTCAGCACTTACTGTGATTGAGGCTGCGGATCTCGCAAAACGTCTTGAAGAATCTTGGGGCGTATCTGCCGCTGCTGCTGTTGCAGTTGCCGGCGCACCTGCTGCCGGCGGAGACGCTGCTGCTGTAGAAGAAAAGGATGAATTTAATGTTATCCTTGAAGCTGCTGGTGCAGAAAAAATTAAAGTTATCAAAGAAGTTCGTGCAATCACTAATCTTGGACTTGGTGAAGCAAAAGCTCTTGTTGAAGGCGCGCCTAAAACTCTTAAAGAGGCCGTGAAGAAAGAAGAAGCTGAAGAAATTAAGAAGAAACTTGAAGCAGTAGGCGCGACAGTTAAGCTTGACTA
>PCXJ01000019.1:14708-33431 GCA_002787615.1 Alphaproteobacteria bacterium CG11_big_fil_rev_8_21_14_0_20_44_7 | reverse complement strand
TCACACGGGCGGTAAATGAGGCGGCGAATAATTATGATGTTGTGCATTATTATTTCCGCAGCTTTTTCTTTGATAAAATCTCGCTCGAATGGCCAACAGCAATGGATATCCTTGCTTTGCGTGCCGCAGGAAAAGTGGTGGTGATGAATTATCGCGGGCATGAAGTGCGTCTGCAAAATGATTATGCGCGGCTTTCTCCCTATAATTACGTTGAGGAAAGACCATCCGGCGTAACAAATTTTCCCGATGAACAGCAACGCTTGATGCTGGATTTCGCGCGTTCGGTAGCAAGTGTGATTACTGTGCCCGATGTTGAGCTTGGCAGCTATGTCCCCGATGCAGTGGTGATTCCGCGTGCATTGGAGCTTGAAGAATGGCCGCATATTGGCTTGCTCGATGATGATAATCCGCTAATCGTTCATGCGCCGACAAAGCCGGAAATGAAGGGTACGGAATTTATTTTGCATGCGGTGGAGAATCTGCAAAAGAAAGGTCTGAAATTCCGCTTTGAACTGGTCAAAGGCTTGAGTAATGCCGAATCTCGCGAGAAATATGAGAAGGCTGATATTATCATGGATCAGTTGCGTATGGGTTATTATGGTGTGCTTGCAGTCGAGGGTATGGCGATGGGCAAAGCCGTGGTGAGCTACGTGCGCGAGGATTTGCTGCCTGCATTCGGCAAGGAGGGCGCTCCGGTGGAAGTTGCAACTTGTGAGAATGTTGAAGCAGTGTTGGAAAAGCTCATCACTGATAAGATATATCGCCGCAAAGTGGCGAAGCGTGGGCATGATTATTGCCTGAAATATCACGATTCCAACCATGTTGCGCAGAAATATAAGGAGCTATATCAGGATTGTATCCGGAATCCAAAACCAGTTGATTTTGCCGGTGCGATGAAGTTTATGCGCTATCAATATGAATATCATCGCAAAAATATTTCTGCGTCAGAGAATAGGGCACAAAATGCGCTGAGCAATTTACAGGTACTTGCCGAGAAGTTAAAAGCCTAGCTGCGAATTGCCGAAATTACCGCCTGAATAATATAATCCTGAGTTGCTTCATCCAAATATGGGTGCATTGGTAAGCTAAAAACCTGCTGGCTTAAGGCTTCACATGTTTTGAGCGATTCAGTTGCACGCGGGAATTTGGCATAGGCGGTTTGCTGATGCAGAGATTTTGGATAATATACCACGCTTGGCACGCCTTGCTCTTTGAGTTTTGCCATCACCTCGGCGCGTTTCTCGGCATTAATTTTGAGCGTATATTGCGCCCATACGGAAGTTGCATTTTCCATCACTAGCGGTGTTTGGGCAGCGCCGGATAATGCCTCATTATATCTTGCTGCAACTTTATCTCTGGATTTTATCTCATCAGGGAATATTGCAAGTTTCTCCAGCAAGATTGCCGCCTGAATAGTATCAAGTCTAGCATTCATGCCGATTCTGGCATTGTCATATTTATCTTCACCCTTACCATGCACGCGCAGACTCTCCATTTTTTGTGCTAATTCTTCATTATCGGTGAAAACTGCGCCGCCATCGCCATAACAGCCAAGCGGTTTTGCTGGAAAGAAGCTGGTTGCGCTGGCAAGCCCTATCGTGCCGGAATTGCGCCCATTATATGTGCTACCAAATCCTTGTGCGCTGTCGGATAAAACCCATAAACCGTTTTCATCGGCGATTTCCTGAACTGCATCATAATCGGCAGGCTGCCCGAATAAGTCCACGGGGATAACTGCTTTTGGTTTTAGGCCATTTTGCTTGGCAACGATGATTGCTTGCTTGAGGCTTTCAACATCAATGTTGAACGTATCGGGCAAGACGTCCACGAAAACCGGAGTTGCACCAAGTAGGGCAACAACTTCAGCAGTTGCAGCAAAGGTAAAGCTTGGGCAGAATACGGCATCACCAACGCCGATTTCTTGTGCTGCCAGAGGCAAAATCAACGCATCTGTTCCGCTTGAGCAGGAGATGCTATATTTCGCGCCACAGAATTCGGAGAGCTTGGTTTCCAGCTCGGTTATTTCAGGCCCCATAATATATGCGCCATGCTCCAGCACTTTAGCGATACGCGCTTCAATCTTATCTTTGATAAGCGCTTGTTGTGCTTTCAAATCAATAAATTGAATCGGTTGCACTGGTTTTTCAGGCAGATTGTTTTTCTTTAAGGCTTCCATTTTCATCCACATAATATTGTTGTTTTGTTCGGGGGCAGACCATTTCCGCACCCAGAATTTCTCCTTCATGGCTCACCCAGCCGATTTGACGGGCAGGAACTCCGGCCATCATCGCATGGGGTGGCACTTCTTTGGTGACGACTGCGCCTGCGCCGATAAGGCAATAATCACCAAGCTTGTTGCCGCATACAATAGTTGCATTCGCGCCGATTGTTGCACCGATTCCCACCAATGTTTCACGATATTCGTTCTTGCGCTCAATCTCGGCACGCGGCGTATTGACGTTGGTGAACACGCATGAGGGCCCGCAGAAAACACCACGGCTTAGGCGCACACCTTTATATAGGCTGACATTATTTTGGATTTTGCAATTATCGGCGATTTCGACATCAGGGCCAATCATGCAATTTTGCGAGATAATGCAATTTTTTCCGATTTTTACATTGCCTAAGATATGCGAAAAATGCCAGATTTTTGTACCCGCGCCAATATCAACCGGCTCATCAACATATGAGCTTTCATGGATAAAAACATTTTCGGCTATCGGCATTATTTATGCGCTTTGTTTGAGTTGTTTTTTTGCAGCCGCTTCCAGCGAATTTTGCGCTTGCGTCAGAACTTTTAACACGCGCAAGCCTTCACGTCCATCAGTGCGCGGGGTTTCGCGTGTTGCGATTGATTGCAGGAAGTGGCGGCATTCATCTTTTAGTGGTTCGGATTGTTCGAGCGCGACATATTCCAAATCTGCTTTTTCATGCAATGGCGGCGCATTTTGTGGGAAGGTGACATTATGTCTGCAAATCGCAACTTTAGTTTCCCAAGCTTGCGTATCGTCAAAAATGATTGAGCCTTTATCTCCGGTGGCAACAAATTTATGCTCCTTAAACGGGCTCAGCCAGCTATTGAAAATATGCGCTGTAACGCCGGAAGGGAAGGTTAGATGCGTATGCACGAAATCCTGATATTGCGGTGAAAGATATGCGCTACCAAGTGCTACAACTTCGGACGGTTCTTCATTCGTAACACTCAAAATCATTGAAATATCATGTGGGCCTAAGCTCCATAGCACGTTTTCGGCAGTTTGTACTTTACCGAAACTGATGCGGTTTGAATATACGCGCAGTAAATTGCCGATTTCACCATTTGCAATCAACTCCTTCACCTTAATGAAAGCAGAATGATATTGCAGCAAATGCCCAACCATCAAGGTTAAGCCGAGTTTCTCGGATTTCGCAGCAAGAGCTTCGGATTCTTTGATGTTCAGGGTAAGCGGCTTTTCTACAAAAACATGTTTTCCGGCATCAAGCGCAGCATCCGCAACTGCATAATGTGCAGGGGCAGGGGTGGCAATCACTATGGCCTGAATTTCGTCATCTGCCAAAATTTCCTCAAAGCTCATTGCTTTGGTAGAAAATTGTGAGACAACCATTTGCTCATTTTCTGGGTGATTATCGCATATGGCGGCGAGGTTTCCAAGTTCGTGATAATTGCGGACGTGGTTTCTGCCCCAATAACCGCAGCCGATAACTGCAACTTTTATGTCATTTATATCTGTCATGTTTTTTTACGTTTTAATAATTTTATTTGGAGCTGCTTCAAGATGATGTGTAGCATTTCTGGTATCGATAACCAAATGACTTTTATCAATAATCGTTTGCCAGTCAATAATATCATGGTCGGTAGCGATAAGTGCTGCATCAAAATCGGCAAAATTTATTTCATCCCATTCCAGAGATTTTTTGCCCTCAATGCCATGCTCGTTTATTTCATGAATTAGCGGGTCATAAAATTCAACTTGTGCGCCGCGCTTTGTTAGCAAATTGATGATATCCAGTGCCGGACTTTCGCGCAAATCATCAACATTCTTTTTGTATGCAACGCCAATTACCAGGATTTTTGCACCGTTCAAACCTCGTGAATATTTTTTATCCAGTGCTAGCGCCAGATTATCAATTACATAAGCCGGCATTGAGCTATTTATCTCTCCCGCAAGTTCGATGAATTTGGTGGATATCCCAAATTCGCGGCTGCGCCAAGTGAGGTAGAACGGGTCAATCGGGATGCAATGCCCCCCAAGGCCGGGGCCTGGGTAAAATGGCATATAGCCAAATGGCTTGGTTTTTGCAGCTTCGATAACTTCCCAAACATCAATGCCCATTTTGTCGTAAATCACCTTTAGCTCATTGACCAAGGCAATGTTGATGGAGCGAAATATATTTTCGGTAAGCTTCACGGCTTCGGCAGTCTCAGAAGATGAAACCGGAATAACTTTCTTAACGAATTTGCTATAGAGTAAAACCGCAAGTTCTCTAGCTTTATCACCATTCCCGCCAACAACTTTGGGTGTCGATGAGGTGTCAAAATGGATGTTGCCCGGATCTTCGCGTTCCGGTGAGTAGGCAATGAAAATATCAATTTCGGATTTCAGCCCGCTTTTTTCCAAAATTGGTTGGATAACATCACGACTCGTGCCGGGATAGGTAGTGGATTCCAAAACTACTAACTGACCGGGGCGGATGTGCTTGGCAATGCTTTCGGCAGTTGCTTCAACATATCCCAAATCAGGCTCGCGGTTTTTAGTGAGTGGGGTCGGCACGCAGATTAAAATCGCATCAGCATCGGCAAGGCGTGACATATCAGTTGTGGCGGCGAAGGTTTTTTTCTCCACCAGCGCAGAGATTTTTTCTTCATCAAAGCCTTTGAGGTAAGATTTTCCGTCATTGAGGCTATCTACACGAGATTGAATAACATCAAATCCCAGCGAGTTGATGTTTTTTGAGCTAATTGCCATCATTAGTGGCAGGCCGACATAACCAAGCCCAACAACGCCGACAGTGATTTCATCTTTATATATTTTATTGTATAAATCCTGAAAGGATGAATTTTCGCTGCGTCCGAATCCGGCTTGTTTTATGGTGGTTGGTTTTGACATAAATCCCTCTAAACTCTTTGTAAATCTATATAATCGGGGTTTACATCTAAAAGTTCTACATCTCAAGCGTTTATTAAGAATAATTGTGAATATGGTAAGTTTTTTATCTAACCAGTAACTTCTGTAATAAAAGCTTCGTCCTCCGGAATTGTAACGCTATTGGCGCGCGGAGTTTCAAATGGCCTTTCTGCTGGTGGGAAATCAATTTTCAAGCTATTCCCGCCGGAGATTTGTGACTGATGCCATTCACGCGAATTTTCGTGATATTCTTTGCGTACACCATTGATTTCCGAACGATATTTCCTGCTAGCGATTTTTTCCCATTTATGTGCTCCGCGCCCAGTTCCGGTGAGGGAAGCGGTATTGAGCAGGGCATAATATAACACTAGCGGCATACGGATAATTTGATTCGGCGCGAAGCTCAGCTTGAGCCTTTCCCAAAATTCAGTGTCAGCACCAAATCTTACCGTGTCGAAATAGCCAAGTTTACTGAGTATCGGAGTTTTCTTAAACATCATCAGGGCGAAAGCACGCTTGTTGATTTCTCCATTAATCTCAATAGGTTGTTCTTCTCTGTTAACGCGGCAATAGAGGTGGGTGCTGGCAACAACATCCTTGCCGGACATCAACCCGCCAAGTTGAATCCTAAGTCGGAATGGGTGCGAGAAATCATCGGCAGCCTGAAAAGTTATAATTTCTGCATCTGTATGTTGCATCAGCCAGTTGAAATTATAGAACACGCCATGGTTATGCTTTGAGCGGAATATGCGGATGCGCTTATCTTCGCTTTGCAATCCCTGCAATTTTCTGATGCTGTTATCGCTACTGGCATCATCAACAATTAAAACTTCAACATTCTTATGTGATTGCGATAATATGGAATCAACCGCTTTTTCAATCGTTTGGGCGGAATTATAACATGAAATCAACACAGCAACTTTCTTATTGCGGTGGATAAACCCCAAAAACCCATAATAGAAATATGAAATGACGATATATATTAATTTTTTGATTCTTTTTATGGCGGGCATTGCTTTTATTGCTGTAATGTTTTTAATAATCTAAGTAGATATATACGTGAATATGCTTGAGGCTATTAAAAAGCAAAGAAAAGTTGTGCGAGCGCTCATTCTTCGTGAGATGAAGACGCGTTTCGGTAACAGGCGGTTAGGGTATCTCTGGTCACTCATTGAGCCGGTGATTCATGTTATGTTCTTCATTTTATTGTGGAAAATCTTTGGCAGGCTCGGCCCGCACCGTATGCCGCCTGAAGTGTTTCTGATTAGCGGGATTGTGCCGTTTTTTATGTTCCGCAATACGCTTTCCAGTGTGATGAATTCAATCAAAAGCAATCGTGCGCTGCTGGTTTTTCCGCAAATCAATATGCTGGATTTCTCCATCGCCCGTGCATTGCTGGAGCTATATACATATACGATAATATTTATCGCAATGATGGTGGGTGCGAGCCTTATCGGTATTGAATATGAGTTGAATGATATATTAGGTGCGATGAAGATATTTTTGGTGATGTGGTTACTGGGGTTTGGCATCGGGCTTTTCCTGTTGCCTGTTGCGGCATTATTCCCCGTGGTGGATACGATTGTTGCTATCCTTATCCGCGTGATGTATCTGATTTCCGGTGTGATATTTTCCATTGATAGAATCCCGCCAAAATATTACGATTACATTTCATGGAATCCAGTTTTGCATTGCATCCAGCTTTTCCGCTCGGAGCTGCTGACAGGGATTAATGCTAAGGATGAATTCTCTAACCTGCCATATGTACTTGGAGTTACAGGGATTTTGTTTCTTGCGGGGTTGGTTTTGCAAAAACGGCTTAATAGGTTTATTCTCACATCATGATTCAGCTAAAACATGTTTATAAAGGCTTTATGAAGCAAGACCAAAGCTGGAAACAGGTTTTGTCCGATGTTAGCGTTGATATTCCGGCAGATAGGAATCTCGGTATATTAGGTCGCAACGGGGCGGGTAAATCAACATTACTCAGGCTTATTTCCGGTTTGGATACGCCGGATAAGGGTGAGATTATTTTCAACAACACCAGAATATCATGGCCGCTTGGCTCTGCCGCCGGAGTGCATGGCAGCCTGACCGGAAAAGAGAATATCAAATTTATTTGCCGTATTTATGATAAATCTATTGTCAACACTACCGCATTTGTTGAGGAATTTGCCGAGCTGGGGGATTATCTGCATATGCCGGTCAAAAGCTATTCATCGGGAATGAAGGCGCGCCTCGCTTTCGGGATTTGCATGGCAATTGATTTTGATACATATCTGGTGGATGAAGGGTTCTCGCCGGGTGATTCTAAGTTCAAAGTCAAGGCGGCGGAGTATTTTGAAAAGAAGTTCGTCAATGCGAATATGATAGTTGTGTCACACAATGCTTCAATAATACGCAAATATTGTAACTTTGCTGGAATATTACATGAAGGCAGCATAAAATTTTACGAAGATGTGGACGAGGCGATAAAAATATATGAAAATTTGTAATCAAAACATAATTCAAAACGGAGATGAGCTATGAAAGATAAATTATTTGAGATTATGGGGATGTTGCTGCTTCTGCCGCTATTCTTCACCGTTACAAATTGTAGCCAAACCGGTGGTTTCAATTATGCATACGACCATCCAACCGTGCAGCCGGGTGAAAATCCACCAAAGGTGGAAGAAGCCAGCGAGTTTGAATGGCCGTTGGAAAATGCTGATTTGTATCTCGAAGAAGCAAAGCCGGGTGAAGTTATCAATACTCTGAGCTATGAAGGTGAGCCTGCCGAGTTTGTGGTGGCAATGGAATATCGCTCAGCCAGTAAAAAATTCTGCAAGAATTATTATGTGAATAAAGAAGAGTTTTTGGCATGCTTCAACCCGCATTGGACTCCGGTTCGTTTGTTCAAGTAAGCTATAAGGACTCGCGTAGATATAACTGATTTTAAAGAAGAAATAGAAAAAGATGGTCAAGCAGCAAGCTTCAAAGCAAATAGAAAAAGGGGTTGATTTTTTCAGCAAAACCCATCTCCGTATGGGGCTGTTCATATTCGTTCTTGTGCCAACTTTTCTTGCTGCCTTTTATTATCTGCTCGTCGCCTCTGATATTTATATCTCCGAAACTAAATTTTCCGTCAATGTTGAGGGGCAAAATTCGCAAGCCAGCATCGGGCAAACCCTGATTCCAACCATGGGCCCTGCGCTGAATATTCAGGAAGCAATGGTGGTAAAAGAGTTTTTGCGCTCACGCGGGGTGTTGGATGCGCTGGAAGGGAATATTGACCTTAAAACGATTTATAGCAGTAAAAAGGCTGACCCGTTATCTTCAATTTCGCGCTCTGCCGACAAGGAAGATTTTCTCGAATATTTCCGCGAAATTGTGGATGTGCAGCTTGATGATGTTTCCGGCATCACGACTTTGCGCGTGCGGGCATTCGCGCCGGATGACGCGCTTTTAGTGGCAAGTTCAATGGTTGATCAGGCTGAGGAGTTCGTCAACAAAATGTCACGCCGTGTGCAGGAAGATGCAATTTCCTTCTCGCATCGTGAGTTAGAAAATTCCGAGAAACAGGTGATTGCCTCAAATGACAAGCTCACGGAATTTCGTAATAAAAACAAAAACTTTGATCCAACTCTTACTGCAGAAGGTGTGCTAAAAATTATCGGCTCGCTAGAATCTGAATTGGCATCAACCGAGGCAGAAATTGCTGAAATGAAAAATTATATGCATCCGGGTAGCCCGCAAATATTATCGCTTGAGGCAAAAGCACGCTCACTGCGTCAGCAAATCGGCAGCCAAACCGGAAGGCTCGCCAGCGAAGAAGGTGCACCGCTTGCCCAAATCGCGCAGGAATATGAGGCGCTTTCCACGCAAAAAGATTTTGCCATCAAGCGTTATGAATTATCATTGTCATCGCTCGAAGCCGCACAGGTTGATGCCCGCAAAAAAAGCAAATATCTGCTGCGTATCGTTGAGCCGACAAAGCCGGAATCTGCCGAAGAGCCAAAACGGTTCAAGGAAATCTTGACTGTTTTCTTCACCTGCCTTATCGCTTATTCAATCTTCGGTTTAATTGTAGCTGCAATAAAGGATCACGTAAGACCATGAAAAAACTAAATATAAAACTATTCGTATTATTGATTTCGTTAGTATATTCATTCGCTGCCAGCGCTGCCGATGACAGGGCGCAAAGAAGCCCGTTTGACGGCAGGCCGGAAGAAAAGGAAATCGCAATTCCGACTGAATTTAATCCGGGTTATGGATTTTTCGTTCAGCCTGATATCCCGCCATTCGGCGCAAGCTTATTCTCGCGTGACCCAAACGGGCAAGAAGGACGCAAAAGCGGGCTGAACCCGAATTATCGTGTCGCTCCGGGTGATGAAATTGATGTCCGAATTTGGGGCGCAAAAGATTTTGAACAAACCACCACAGTTGATAGTCAGGGCAATATATTCTTGCCTGAAGTTGGCCCAGTTCCGGTGAAAGGTGTCGCGCAGGAGAATTTAAATAATGTCGTGAAAAACCGTGTGAACCGTGTGTTCAAGGATAATGTGCAGATATATACCAACCTCCGCACCAGCTTACCGGTTTCGGTTTTCGTAACCGGAGCAGTAGCAAATCCCGGCAGACATAGCGGCATTTCCACCGATAGTGTGATTGATTTTCTCGCTCTCGCCGGAGGTATTGAGCCAAACCGTGGCAGTTATCGCAAAATTGATATTATCCGCAATAACCAAAAAATAGGCACGGCAGATTTATATGAATTCTTGCTGGAAGGTAAAACCCCCGAAGTGCAATTGCGCGATGGTGACACAATTCTTGTTCATGAAAAAGGCATCAGCGTGGCTGCCGGAGGTGATGTCAAAAATCAGTTCCAATTTGAGTTTAATACTGATTGGACATATGGCGCATATCTGAGCAATCTCGCTTCACCAACTTCCTCTGCAACGCATATTGTGGTGGAGGGAATCCGCGAAGGCAAGCCATATCAAACCTATATGAAAACCAGCGAATTTGGTGATTTTGCCTTGCATGATGGGGATAAGGTGATTTATCAGGCGGGCTTGCATGGCGATGTTATACAGGTTTCTATCGTCGGCGAGCATGAGGGCAATAAGACTATGGTCGTGCCAAAAAATGCCGGATTAAAAGAGATTTTAAACCATATTCAGGTTGACCCGGCGGTTTCCGATGTGCGCTCAATTTTCGTGCGCCGCCGCAGCGTAGCTTTCAAGCAGAAAGAGGCGATTGAGGAATCTTTGCGCCGCTTGCAGGAATCACTGATTCTCGCACGCGCTTCCGGCACAACCGAGAAAGCCGCAATCAGCGATGCCGAGGTGACTTTGCTGCAGGAATTCGTAAAACGTGCCAAGCAAATCACCCCGCAAGGCAAGGTGGTTGTTGCCGGTAGCCAAGGTGTGGGCGATGTGCCTTTGGAAAATGGTGACCAAATTGTTGTTCCGAAAATCACCAATGTCGTGATGGTGAACGGTGAGATTCTGATGCCAAAAGCGATTATTTGGGAAAAAGGCGAATCGGTTATGGATTATATCCAGAAATCCGGTGGCTTTTCCGAGCAGGCAAATGAATCACAAATCGTTATTGTGCGTTTGAACGGTGAAACCGAAATTGGTCGCGGCACGGAAATTCATCCCGGGGATGAAATTATCGTATTACCGGAAGTGAAAATTAACAGCCTCGAACTTGCCGGACGAATAGTTGATATCATCTTCAAAATTGCGACATCTGCGGCAATCCCGTTTGCGCTTTAGCTTGTTGCATAGGTTGCGGAAATGAAGCTTGGAATATATTCGCGTGGCATTCATTCTATCCCGAATCTGGAGCAATTCCTGCCCGAATATGAGCAGATAATCCTAAACCCGAACCCTGCCAGAATTAATGCGGTTGCAGGTTGGGGGCGCAAGCCAACTGCCGCAAAAGCCAGAAAAATCGCCGCAGAAAATGGGCTGCCATATATATCGCTGGAAGATGGTTTCATTCGCTCATTTGGGCTGGGGGTGGATGGTGCAGCGCCGATGAGCATAATCACAGATGATTTGGGCGTGTATTATGACGCAAGCAAAGAATCACGTTTGGAGAAGCTGATAGAGCAGGGTGCAAGCGCGGCGGATGCAAAACGCGCGCGGGCTTTGATGGGTAAATTACATTTAGAGAAGATATCGAAATATAATTGCTATAGCGAGGATTGGAGCGCGCCAGCGGGAGATTGCGTTCTGGTGGTTGACCAATGTTATGACGATGCCTCGGTGAAATATGGCAATGCTGATGCGGAGAGTTTTTCGGCAATGCTGGAGGCGGCAAAGGCGGAAAACCCTAATGCGCAAATCATCATCAAAACCCACCCCGATGTGGTGGCGGGCAAGCGCAAAGGCTATTTGAATTTTACCGAAAATACAGATGATAATGTGACGATATTGAGCGAAAATATCAACCCGTATATTTTGTTCAAGAATGTCAGCAAGGTTTATACAGTCACCAGCCTGCTTGGGTTTGAGGCATTGCTGGCGGGAGTTGCTTTACGCTGTTTCGGGATGCCGTTTTATGCCGGATGGGGGTTGAGCAATGATGAGCAGGAATGCGCGCGGCGCGGCAAAAATGCCAAGCTCGAAGATTTGGTGGCAGCGGTATATTTCTACTATGCGCGTTATGTGAATCCATATTCCGCGCAGAAATGTGAAGTGGAGGAGATTGTTGAAATTATTTGCGATTTGAAAAATTATTATGCCGCGCATCAGGAAAATTATCATCTTGTCGGCTTCTCAATATGGAAGCGTGCATTCCTAAAAGATTTTTTAGAATCTCCTTATAACAAATTGAAATATCATTGGAATTTTTCATCAGCAGCGCGGGCTGCAAATTCGGATGGCGCGGCGGTGGTGATTTGGGCGGCGAAGGAAGATAAATATAAAGAAGATTTGGCGCAGGCAAAAAGGCTGTATCGCCTTGAGGATGGATTCATTCGTTCACGCGGGCTTGGCTCGGATTTAATTCCGCCCGGTTCGCTGATTTTGGATAGAAGCGGCATTCATTTTAATTATAAACTCGGCAGTGATATTGAGAAGATATTAAATGCTAGGAATATATCAAAAGTGGAAATTCTTCGTGCGCAAAAATTGCGGCAATTAATTTTGGAAAATTCCATTACGAAATATAATAGTGAGTCGGCACGGGATTTGCCAGAACTACCCAAAAATCAAACTAAGATTCTTGTTGTTGGGCAGGTTGAGGGCGATGCGAGCATCCGTTTCGGCTCGCCAAAAATCCATACAAATCAGGCTTTGTTGGATGCGGTGCGGGCAAAAAATCCGAAAGCTTATGTGATTTATAAACCGCATCCAGATGTGCTGGCAGGCAATCGGGAAGGGCGTTGCGATACAAAGCTGGCAGATTATGTGGCAGCAAATATCACGATTCACGCCTTGCTGGAGAAAGTTGATGAGGTGCATACAATAACTTCCACAGTGGGTTTTGAGGCGCTGCTGCATGGAAAAAAAGTTGTGACATATGGCGTGCCATTCTATGCAGGATGGGGGCTGACAGTGGATATGGAGAAAGCCACGCAGAGAAAGCATGGCGATATAGGGCTGGATGAGATTGTTGCCGCAGCGTTGATAAAATATCCCATATATTATGACTATCAGGCAAAATTGCCATGCACAGCCGAGATTTTAATCCAAAAGCTTGCCAGTAACAGCCAAGTTGAGGTAAAAAGGTCGAAATTCAGACGAATCCTCAACTCAATTCTGGTTCTTGTACGCAATGGCTAAATTGTCTCAAATCAATGGTGATAGAAATTTTCTTTTCTTGCAAGGCCCGATGGGAAATTTTTTCACAAAGCTGGCAGAAGGGTTAAAATCCGAGGGTTGCAAAGTGATGCGCATCAATTTCAATGGTGGAGATAGATTTTATTGGAATGACGCAGACTCAATTGATTTCAAACTCACTCAGGATAAATGGCCGGCATATATCGCTGATGTTGCGCGGCTGCGTAAAGTGACGGATTTGGTGGTTTATGGTGATTGCCGCCCACTACACAAGGATGCGATTGCTGCGCTGAAACCGCTTGGTGTGCGCGTGCATGTTTTTGAAGAGGGCTATATTCGTCCGCATTGGATAACGCTGGAGCGCGACGGGGTGAATGCTTATTCGCTGCTTTCCCGCGATCCGGTATTTTACATGAAGAAGAATGCAAAAAAACTGCCGGAAGCCAAAGTCTTTGGGCATAATATGTATTATATGACGTTTAATACGATAATGTATTTTTATGCCGCATTGCCAACTTTGAACAGTGAATTCAAAAATTATCGCCATCATTTTGACCATACGCCAACCGAAACAATGATTGCTTGGATACCGAGGCTTGCCACTGTTTTTTATCGAAAAATCAAGGCGAAATTTCAGCAAAGAAGGATTGTCAAAACCGATTATTTCCTTGTGCCTCTTCAGCTTGGGCGTGATTGGCAAATCCGTGAGCATTCCGATTTTTCCGACATACATGATTTTATCGAATTCGTAGTGAGAAGTTTTGCCAAGAATGCAGCAAAAAACCAGCGGCTTTTATTTAAAAATCACCCGCTTGATAATGGCTTGCTGGAAGTGCAAAAATCGGTGGAGAAATTCGCGATGAAATATGATATCGCAAAACGGGTGGAGTTTATTGATGGCGGGCATTTGCCGAGCTTGCTGGATAATTGCAAAGGCGTGATTACGGTCAATAGCACGGCGGGGCTTTCTGCCATACATCATGCTGCGCCGACAATTGCATTGGGCGATGCAATTTATAATATTGAGGGATTGGTGAATAAATGCGGGCTTGATGAATTCTGGAAAAAGGCGAAAAAACCAAGCCGCACATTATACGAAAAATTCCGCAATTATATCTCATATAAAACTCAGATAAATGGCAGCTTTTATAACCCGAAAGGGGTTGCTCTGGCAGTGGAAAATGCTCTGGATAGGATTCTCGGACGTAGCCGCGCGGAGAAGGAAGAGCTGCGAGTTGAGAATTGAGAATTGAGGGGTTAGGGATTAGGAGCATTGAACATTGAGCATGGAATCTGCCCCTTATAGGCAATCCCCTTTATCCCCCTTTACCCCCCCCCTTATCGGGGTAAAAAAAGGTCAAGAATTGCCAAAGCGCTGGCGGATTTTGGCTTTTATTGCGTCACGAATCTGGCGATAAATAAACATCTTCATGGTTCTGCTGCCTTGCGCTTCTGCCGGACTTTGCGTTTCCCAGAATTCCACTTCAATACCATTATCGGCAAATTTCTGAGTAAGTTCTTTTGCTTCACCCGCCAAGCAAACAACCAAATCAAAATTGCTCTCATCAAGCTGTTCAATTGATTGCGGCTCGTGCTCGCTCATATCAATCCCTTCTTCTTCCATGACGCTAATCGCCATATAATCAACAGGGCCTTGCGTTACTCCTGCGGAAAAGAATTCAATTTTCGGGAAATTTTTGCGGCCAATATATTCTGCCATGGGGGAGCGAACGGCGTTTAATGTGCATAAAAATAAAACTTTCATTTCATAAGCCCCATAAATTATTTCAAATGCAATACCATTATAATGGTGAAAAGCCGCCTTGCAGTATCAAGGTCGATGTTAATTTTCTTCTCCAGCAAATGTATGAGAATCTCCGCGCCTTCGTTGTGAAGTCCGCGCCTGCCCATATCGATGGCTTCGAGCCGAGCGTGATGCCCGTTATTCAGCGCTTCCTGATAGCTGTCAAAAACCAGAAAATAATCTTTGATGACATTGCGAAATGATTTTAGCGGAATCATGAATTTTTCCGCGCCATTTGTGTAGGAAACATTCAACATCAGCCTGCCATCAACGATATCAATTTTGACGTCATATGGACCTGAATTTTTTTCTACTACTGAAAAATAATTCTCATTTTGCAAATCCTGCATAGCGATATCAAGTTCAACATTCCAGAATTGCTCATGGACGCGCTTTTCAATCGCTATCTTCTTAATTTTTTCTGTTTGCATTGCGTACCGATATGGAAAGTGCGTGGGCGGTTAAACCTTCTGTATTTGCCAATAATTCCGTGGCTTCGGAAAGCTCGGCAAATGATGCTTCATCACAAGATATTATGCTTTGCCTTTTCATGAAGTCAAAGATTGAAAGTCCGGATGAAAAACGGCTATTGCGCATTGTGGGTAATACGTGGCTTGGCCCTGCGATATAATCGCCGATGGCTTCGGGGGTATAGCGGCCAAGGAAAACTGCTCCGGCATTTTTGATGTTTTTGAGCAATTCATCGGGTTCTTCCACCGCTAATTCCAGATGTTCCGGCGCTGCAAGATTGACGATTTTTACCGCTTCATCAAAATTTTCCACAACGATAGCCATGCCATGAGTTTCAATGGATTTTTCGGCAATTGCACGGCGTGTTAATTGCGGTAATAATTCATAAATTGAGCCAATCACATCCTGTGCAAATTGGGCGCTATTGGTAATTAGGATTGATTGCGCGCTTGTGTCATGCTCGGCTTGCGAGAGCAAATCAGCGGCAATCCATTCCGGATTATTTTTATCATCCGCAACTACGAGGATTTCCGAAGGGCCGGCAATCATATCAATCCCGACTACGCCAAAAACCTGACGCTTTGCTTCGGCAACATAGGCATTTCCGGGGCCGACAATTTTATCCACCGGAGCAATTGTTTCCGTTCCATAAGCAAGTGCTGCTACGGCCTGCGCGCCGCCAACTTTATAAATTTCAGTAATGCCGCAAATTTTGGCTGCTGCCAGCACAACTTGCGGAATTTTTCCATCCATAGCCGGACAGACCATAACGATGCGTTCAACTCCGGCGACTCGGGCAGGGATGGCGTTCATAATCACTGAGCTAGGGTAGGATGCCGTGCCACCGGGGACATATAAGCCCGCAGACTCAACAGCCAGCCATCTTGCACCGAGGCGCACCCCGATTTTATCGGTATATTCCAAATCTTCCGGTAATTGGCGCTCATAATAGTTATGCACGCGCACCGAGGCTAATTCCAGACTTTTGCGCAAATCTTCATCAATCGAATTATAGGCATTATCCAGCTCATCCTGTGTTACGGCGAGTTGTGAGATATCAAGGCTGTTGCGGTCAAGCTGATTAGTCAGTGCGATTAGTTTGGAATCACCCTCATCTTGCACCTGATTGATAATTCCGCGCACGATTTGCCGAATGCCGGAAAAATCTTCCGGTTCACTGCGCAGCATTTTTGTGATGCTGGCTAAATTTCCATCTTTGATTGTGATAATGCGCATTAGCCCATAATAGCTATATTCTGGGCAGTTTTTCAAGATAATTATGCTGCCAGATGCGGCAATAGGATTCGGGCGATATATTTCCGCCGGAAAGCATAACTAATGCAGTTTGCGGTTTTGTTTGTTTTTTCAGCCAATAATGTAAGCCCGCCATTGCTACCGCCGAGGTTGGTTCAATGGTGATTTTCAGCAAATGGGTGAGCCATTGCGTCCAATATATTATATCTTCTTCGGTTGGTTCAAAAATATTATCCAGCTTTTGTAGATATTCAAATGTACGCTCACTAACGCTCAAAGCGCGTGCGCCATCGGCAATTGTTTCCGGAGTTTCGTCAAAACGGAAGATTTTGCCGTCACGCACCGAGCGCGCAGCATCATTGGCGTTTAACGGCTCTGCGCCGAATACTTTTGAGTTTGGAGATTGTAATTTTGCGGCAAGATATGTGCCGGAAATCCAACCCCCGCCGCCGCAAGTGGCGATTATGGCATCCGGTGCAGTTTGCATGTCGCGCTGCATATCCAGCAATGCCTCATAGCAGGAAGTTGCCTGCCCAAGGATAATATCATCATCGTCATAAGGGTGAATAACGGTTTTGCCCTGCGCAGCCTGCTCCTTGACCAAATCTTCCGCCTCGGTACGGGTTTCGGTTAGCACTACATTTGCGCCATAGCTATAGGTTGCTTGCATCTTGATGGTTGAAACATAGCGCGGCATGAATATGGTTGCCTTGATTCCCATGCTTTTTGCTGCCAATGCCACGGCTTGCGCATGATTTCCGGAGCTAAATGCAAAAACCTCATCAGGTAGCTTTCCTTGCTCTTTCAGGCATAGCAAAACATTCAGCGCGCCGCGATATTTAAACGCCCCGATTTTCTGGAAAGATTCTATTTTGAAAACTATCTTGTGCCCCAGCCACTCATCCAGCAAATCAGAACTCCAAAGCGGGGTGGGGTTGAGATATGGCTGAAGGCGATTATAAGCGTCAATAATTTTTGTTTCATCAAGCATAGTTTTTATTACTATTTCCATTCCAAATATTCAATTGTTAATATTGACGAGTAGTGGAGCTCTGTAATTGCGGGTTTTGCGATATTAAACTCAGCCGCCGTGGCCTGTATCAATGCCTTTTTCTTCCTGCTCTCTTAATAGCTCATCATATCCTTTTCGCTCCCATCTAGTAAATTCCGGCAAGTCGTACTTTTTTAGTAAACGCTTAAATTCCATATCTTTGTAGATTTGGGATTTTGTGCAATCACTGCCATATCTACAAATGAAATAATACACCTCATTTGCATGGCCAAGTCGGTAACCATATATCCAATCATCGTGCCACATTATTTGACGTACGTCGGAAGCTATAATTTCAACTCCATTTTCATCAGTTATATGGTTATTAACATCGGAGCTATTCCAATCGGGCGAATAGTAAAAACCGTTGGGTAACAAAACTGGCATGGGTGCGGGTGCAGTAGCATTATAAAATATTAATATAAATGGCCAAGCTATCACAGTAGTACCCACTATAGCTGCAACTGAGATATAAAAAATCGTCCCCCACAGTAGGATACTACGTAGGGCTTTTCTAGGCTTTGCGGACATATTCATTCATCCAATTTTATGGTTGCATTAAATTTTGTTCTCCAACTATCTATAATATCGTAAGGAACGCCATACTCATCAATCGAATCCCCAAGTTGTATAATTGCTTCTTCCCGAGTTATTCCTTCCTCTTCCATTAAGCTTTCAACTTTGCTTGTAGGGTCAGTAAATTGATCAGAAAAATCATAGGTAATAATTCCGTTAATAACAAGGTATCCTTTGTTAATATTGACGGGTAGTGGGGGAGGTTCGAAAAATGCGGCTCTAATATTTGACTAACAAGATTTTAGTGGCTAATAACATGACGCAACCACTACAGGTAAATTTAACTATGCTACACAAGATTTTTCCCCGTCTGAACATTACCTCCATTAAGCTAATCATACTCACAGCTATATTCTGGACGGTTTTTGCGAATTTCTCGTTTTTTGCGGCATTGCTGAAGGATTATCCTTTTAATCTGGATAATATCGGATTTTTGGCGGCTCTAACGGTTGGATTTACCTCTGTGATTATTATTGTTCTGGCGCTGTTTTGCCAGCGCTATACCACAAAGCCATTATTGATTATTCTGCTAATTGCTTCATCATTCGTAGCGTATTTTATGGATAGCTACAATGTCCTGATTGATACATCAATGATTCAAAATGCCCTGAGTACAGACGTAAAAGAAGCTAGTGATTTGCTGAGTCCGACAATGTTTATATACGT
>PCXJ01000019.1:0-14682 GCA_002787615.1 Alphaproteobacteria bacterium CG11_big_fil_rev_8_21_14_0_20_44_7 | reverse complement strand
CAGCCTTTTCGGAAAGAGCTAATGACGCGCCTAAAGCTTCTAGGTGCGATTTCTGCTCTGGTGCTGGTGCTTTATCTCACATTTGGGGCTAATGTGAGCTCGTTTTTCAGAGAGCATAAAGTAATTCGTTATTATTATAACCCTGCTAATTATGTGTTTGCGTTGGGCAAGCATATAAGCAGAACGCTAAAATCTGATGCGAATAAGCCTATAACAATTTTGGGCGAAGATGCCAAGATATCCGGAGGGGAGGGGCATCGCGAACTTATAATTATGGTGGTTGGTGAAACCGCGCGCGCCGATAGATTTTCTCTAAACGGCTATGCAAGAAAAACCAATCCTTTGCTTGAGCAGCAAGATGTAATCAGCTTTAGTAATTTCCGCAGTTGTGCGACATCAACAGCCATTTCTGTTCCATGCATGTTTTCCATTGACCATGAAGACCATTTTGATTCAAGCAAAGCAAAACATAAAGAAAATGCACTGGATGTACTGAAACATGCCGGAGTTCAGGTGCTTTGGCGCGATAATAACTCCAGCTCAAAACATGTTGCAGATAGGGTTTTATTTCAGGATTATCGTACTGCCGAAGTGAATACAATTTGTGATGAAGAATGCCGCGACGTAGGCATGTTGGTTGGTTTGCAAGAGTATATTGATGGGCATGCGGAAGGGGATATTCTAATCATATTGCATCAAATGGGGAATCACGGCCCCGCTTACTATAAGCGTTATCCGAAAGAATTTGAGAAATTTACTCCCACCTGCAAAACCAATGAGCTTTCCGATTGTAGCGAAGAAGAAATTGACAATGCATATGATAACGCGATTTTATATACGGATTATTTCCTGAATCAGACGATTGAATTGCTAAAGGGAAATGACGAGAAATTTGAAACTGCGCTGCTCTATGTCAGTGATCATGGCGAATCATTGGGTGAATATGGCATGTATTTACACGGTATGCCGAATATTATTGCCCCCGAAACTCAGCGTCATGTTCCGGCGATTGTGTGGATAGGCAGCAATTTTGATGAAATTGACGTAGAGGCCTTAAAAGCCAAGCGTGATAACAATTATACGCATGATAATATATTCCATGCATTGCTCGGCTTTATGGAAATTGACAGCAGCGTTTATGATGTAAATATGGATTTTATAAAAAACTAAGCTAACATAAAGCTCGCTATGAAACGTATATGGAACGCTTTTATCTATTCATTACAGGGCATTGCCAGCGCATGGCGTGATGAGCCTGCATTCCGGCAGGAAGTTATATTGGCGGTGGTTATGATTCCGGCGGCGTTTTATTTAGCGCCCGATAAGATTTCGCTTATTCTCATGATAGGAAGTGTCCTGCTCGTTTTGGCTCTGGAGCTGCTGAATACGGCAATAGAAGCAACCGTGAATCATATCAGCACAGAATGGGCAGCTCTCGCCAAAAAGGCAAAAGATACCGCAAGCGCCGCAGTGCTTGTGGGATTAATCAATGTCGGGCTGGTCTGGGCGATTATTCTGCTGCCCTAAGCCGTGGCGGAAGCTTTTTTACGAAATAATGGGTAAGAGATATTGTAATTCTGCACCGAGAATTGTATGAATGTTAGTGTGGTCCCGTAGCTCAGCTGGATAGAGCGACAGATTCCTAATCTGTAGGTCGGAGGTTCGAATCCTCTCGGGGTCACCATCATTCAAAATAAGCCATAGCGCAACAGCGCGGCTTAATTTTGGATGGTAATGAATTTTGAGGTGAGAACGAAGTTCGACGCCGAGGCCAACAGGCCGAGACGCGAGGAGCGAAGCGAGTCAATCCTCTCGGGGGCGGCATTTGTTGTTTTTATTACAATTAGTTATAGAGCTATTTAATATGAAATTAGTATATTTTGACGAAGTAAAATACAAACCAAACGAACAACCTTATTATTGGCTTGGTGCCATTGTGGTTACGCCAGAAATGGTTTTTCACCTAGAGAATGCTATGAATACATTATCTAATGAATGCTTTGGCTCACAGGTTCTAAAAAAAGAAACGGAGTTTCACGCAGCTGAAATCTTTCATAGAAAAAGTAACTTTAAAAGCTGGAAAGACATAAACGAAAGAATGAATGTGATTATTCGACTTGCTGATATACTTGACAGCCAAGAAGGTCTTGCAAAAATTTATGTGAAAATGGATACGTCAAAAATCTATGCGAATACTAGCGTAGAGGACATGGCGTTTATGTTTCTTGTTGAAAAAGCGGAGAAATATTTGAGAGCGCAGAAATCACCGGGCATGTTAGTTGGCGATAAAGAAAACGATAAGGTGTCCAAGCAGTTTGCAGAAACCTTATCTCATTATCGAGAGAGTGGAACAAACTACCAGTTTGGCATGGAGCTAACTCATCTTATTGACACAGTGCATTTTACGAACTCTCATCACAGTCGTATGTTACAGCTAGCAGACTTATATGTTTGGTTAAATCAGCTCTGCAGTAGGTCTGATCCATCAGAGCATCCAGCAAGCTTAATTATAGAACATGTAAAGAATAACACCGATATTCTAAACCCACAGAAATATAAGATCTGGCCTTCCGTTGCCAGTTAGATAAAATTCTAACCTCCACCTTTCTATAGCCTTTCTTTTCTAAGAACACTCCAAAAATAACCACTAAAAAACAAGCCAATACAAGCACTTACCAAAAAACGACCCGACAATTAGGAATCCGCAGGCCAAAGGTTCGACACCGAGGCCAACAGGCCGAGACGCGAGGAGCGAAGCGAGTCAATCCTCTCGGGATTGTCATTATTTAGGAGCGAGAGATGCTTTAGCCAATGCAGCAAATCTGGTCTTTATGATTATCTCCTAATAGTATAATTATAATTGACCTATTCATTAATATATATTAATTATAGCCCGTGTCACATTTAGCTCCATATAAAACTCAGATGCTTGCAGGCTTGCGCGCCTTTATAGATCGTGGAAATCATGGTCTGTACCCGCAGCAAGTTGATGCGTTGGAAGCGATGCATCGCTTCTGGGAATTGCGCAAAGGCAGCGTAATTGGCAATCTGCCAGATGGGTTTGAGAATGCCTCAAACAAAAAACAAGGTGAATTTTGCGAGCTTAACGGCGCAACTGGGAGCGGGAAAACCCGTGAGATGGGAATACTTCCATATGCATCTGGTTTAAGGACTTTGGTATGCACCCCAAGGAATTTGATAAATGAACAAACCGTAGAAGAATTCTCGGAGAAAGTTGGCATACCGATAGAAGATATTGGTATCTATGATAGTAATCAGAGCGAAAAGGGCAAACTAGAAGCGCTAGAGAAGCAAATCCTTGTTGTTAGTTATCAGGGTTTGTCATCCTTATTGGAACAAGGCGTGATTTCTTCTAATCCAAAGGAAAAAGCATATAGACCTTTAGTTATACTTGATGAAACACATGATACAGCGCAAGGATTTGTTACCTCATCTCTGCTAGAACCTTTCTTGGATAATTGTTTATCGGCTGGTTTCACAGCGACAGATGGCGGGGCGCATCAAACTCTCTTTCGCGGGCAAATGCCAATTTATACTTTTCCATTGGTTCAAGCTATTGAGGAAGGCGTTCTTGTCGAGCGCGCAAAAGCCAGAATTATCGACGTGAATATTGATGAAGAATGGCTAAGAGATTTCCAGCTTAAGGTTGGGCAAGAATACCCTGAAGAATTAATTGCCAAATTATCATCCCATGCTTCTGCAATACGAGCGGCAATACATACTCATTTTGGTTTTGTGGATGAGTATATGGGGCCAATATACAGATTGCCTAGCATATTCTCTGTTCATTTAACAGATGCAGCCATACATGGCGCACAGATGTTTAATGAAGAAGCGCAAAGGCGTGGCTTAGATGTTAGAGCTGCCGCAATTTATGGCGATATGTCAAAAAGCGAGAAGGCAGAAATCATGGCAAAATTCAGAGCTGGGCATTACTCAGCTTTATGGTACGACAAATATCTTGGTTTGGGATTAAACGAAGATATCACTGTAGCTCACTCTATAAAAATCTCAGCGCATAGTGTTGAACCAACGCAAGGTTTTGGACGGCTTACCAGAAAACAGTGGAGTGATTATTTTTCGCGCTTTGGACATAATAAGGTTGCTATAGGATTTTCTTATAGGTTTCCAGATTTATACCCATATACGTTCTTTGACGTATTAAATGGCAAGCCAGAGGTTTACTCCAAACAACCTAGCTGGGTATATGAGCCAACAGGTGAAGAATCTGCCCATGTGCATCTACCTGATGTCAAAGTGCATTTGACCAATGCAGAAACAATTGAAGTTGGAGTTAAAAATAGTCTAAAGCGCGAAGAGCTGTCCGGCAAAACTCCAGAAGATTGGATTACAGTCCAGCAAGCTAGTAGCTATACTGGGCTAGGTATAATGATTCTCGACACAAGATTAGGTAAAATTGAACCAGATAAGCAATATAACATAAGAGGATTACAAGCAGGAAAAAATGAAGAAACTTTTTTGGGGGCAGACTTAGTAAGAAAGACAAGCTATCGGAGAATTATAAAACGCTCTTTGGCAGAACAATGGAAAAAAGATAATGACTATATTCTGGAGCTTATAAAGCAGGGCTACAAAAGACCAAGTGAATTGCCAGAAATAGCTGGAATATCTATGAAGGCTAAGGAGATTGAGCCAGATAAGGAATATAATGAATTTGGCAGAGAACTAAAAGCAGGAGAGAATCCAGTTAAAGGTGCGGTGATTGTCTATAAAAATCCTTACATAAGCATGGGCATAGGAAGTATTTACTTGCACCCCAAATTTATCCAGGCTTTGAAGGAAAGAAACACAGCTACTGCAACGGCAGGTTTAGCTAAGGAAGGATATTTCACAAATGAAGAAGCTGTAGAGTTAACTGGTTTAACACTTAGGACTATTGGTGTGCGTGCGAGAGCGATAAAGCAAGATGGATTTTATACGCCAGCAGGTAGAGCAGCGCAAGGAGAGGAAGCAGCTATTAAGGGTAGTGAACTAGTAAGAGTAATAAATCAAAGATGCCGACTTATAGCTGGAGATTTGGTTGAAGCTTGGGTAGAAGGCTCTGAGAAACTGGAGGAAGCAAAGAAGCTAGGATATACTGCTCAGCCAGAAGCCGCTAAAATTATCGGTATAGCGCAAGCAAGATTAGGGGCGCGTACGAGTAAAATACAATCAGAACAAACTTATATAATTAGTATTGGTGAAGATATTCGGAATATTTTAGGTGAAGATATGGTTGTACGCTCAGATTATAGTGCAGAAGTGTATCTGCATCCTGACTATGTAGAATCTATGCGATTGGAAGAAGAGCAGATTAAAGATTTAATATCCAAGGGCTATTTGCCTCTGAGTGAAACGATAAGCGAATCTGGAATGACCAAAGCTCAAATTAACAAACGTTCTAACAAGATAGTTCCTGACTTAGAAAGGCATTACCCTGCATTTCGTCCTCTTTACTCTAGCGGAATTGTTTATCACCCAGATTTTGTGTCTAAGTTAAAATTAGAAAAGGCTGAGATAGACAAAGAATGTGGTTTAATAGCTAAGTTAAAGAGCTCCGGCTTTAGAACGTTTGAATCCATAGGAAGCAGACATTCGACGTTAAACATGGTTAAAACTTTAGCTGCAAAAGAAGAACCACGAGATGCAGAATACTACCCTACATATATTCCAACGACTCAGACTGCAGAAGACAGAGCGACATTATACCATCCAGACTTTGTTGACATATGCAGAGGAATTGATTCACAGCTTGCAGAAAAAGAAAATTCTACTAAAGACACTGTTTCCCTCGAAGAGGCCGCAATAATCTCAGGCGTGAAATATGCAACGATTTGTAGCCGTATAAGAGCTATGGACGCAAAAAAGAGCTACACAGAAGATGGGCTAGAAGTTAGCAAAGGCTATGATGGTAAAGTTGTTTTAGGAGAGGAGATTGTCTCCAGAGTTGGAAAAGGCTACCATATTAGCATTAAGATCGCCAATAGATGGAAAGCTGAAAGGGAATTATCAGAGGTCTTGAGGGGAGAAAGAGGATATAAAGCACTGGCGGACTTTAAAGAAGAAGGTTTGAACCTTTCAGCGGTTAGAGCGCGCATACTAGCTATCAAGCCTGACTTAGACTATAATGAAAGAGGCCTTAAACCGCAGCCTAATGAGCCTACTATAAAAGGTAGCGAATTAGTTGTATTTGATAGATTTTTGTCTGAGTATTTATTGCGTGGCAGTTACTTTGATGCAATGGTTATGGCTGAAAGGGAAATGGAAAGCTATAGAGCGCAAGGATATAAGAACGGCATTGAAGTAGCAGAGATTGCATCTACAACAACTAATAATGTTAGCTATTGCGCAGGTAAGCTAGAACCAGAGCGCCGATATGCTCTCAAGGGTGGCATTTTACAAGAAAGTATAGATGGTACAAAGGGCAGTGTGCTTTTTCATAAGTACCCTTACGGTCAAGCAACGTTACTTCACCCAGATTTAGTAACTCATATAGCTAACTCCGAAAAAAAAGCATCTACATTTAGAAAAGGTGCAACGGCAGAGAGGGTAGGAGCAGTTGATGAAGCTAAATTACCAGAGGGTTTGAGAGCGGAGCTGCGCAAAAAACTTACTTACGAAAAAGCAAGAGCATGAAATATTCGCAAGCCATAAATAGAAAAAATGATGATATCGAGATCCATCTGGTACGAGGTGAATCTATAGATGGAGTTCAAATCTACGCATATCTTGCAACCCATGCAGGCAAAGTAAAGGATTTGAAATTATCCCTACTATTAAAGGAAACCAAGCTGAAAGATTACGGAATCATCATCGCTAGCGGTGAAGGTGAACCTACCGATGAAGTTAGAGAATATGTTAATCAATACTTGGTATAGCTGTCTTAATCATACGAAATTAAATCTCTTGTCAATGTACTATAGTTAGGAGGTGGAGTATAGGTTGAGGGGGCGGAGAGTAGAGAGCGGACATAGACTCGGTAAAGGCCTAAAAATGCGATACTAACCTCTATCCAGTTTTCCAGAAGCCAATTTGGTCGGTAATTGCACCAAATTTTAAATTTTAAGATTTCTGCTCTGTTTTGCTATCCTTCATTATGGAAATTCATCCTAATAAGTGATCTCTGCCACTTGACAACTATGCTACAATGAACAAAATCATGAACCTAATATGAAAAAGCAACTTAGCATATTTTTAGCCGTTATTTTCTTTGCCGTGCAAATGGGGTCATTTGTACATATGGCAGAGCATGGCTTTGCTCATCATGAGCATAATGGTCAATCATGTCAGGTTGAGGCTTATTTCAATGCCTCGCATAGCTTTGATAGCTCGGTTTCGGAAGTTGCTGTTGTTCACGATTTATCTGTCGAAGAAATTAGTTTTATCTCTGTTGATGAGTCGCAGCGCGTATTGGAGTTATCTTCATCTAACCTTGCTCGCGCTCCCCCTACACACTCCTAACTTTATTTAAACTCAAGCGCCGTATGGCTTTGCGCCCTCAATGGGCTTGCCTTCGCTACGCTCGGAGCAATTTTTAACAAAATAATATTAGGAAAATATAATGAAAAAACTAACACTGGCAGCCAGTACGGCTGTAGCGTTGGTTGCATTTGGCAATGTTGCAAATGCGGCTGACAATTCTGAACTTGATGCTTTAAGAGCGGAAGTTCAGCAAATGAAAAACCTTTATGAAGGTAAGATTGAAGCATTGGAAACTAAGATTTCTAAGCTTGAAACAAAAAAAGTCGAGGTTGCAACCACAGAAAAATCTGTTCCTGCAAGCTCAGGCCGTACAGTTTTAGGCAATGAGTTTAACCCTTCAATCGGCGTAATCCTGAACGGGCAATATTCAACATTTTCTAATAACAATTCGGAAATATCTGGCTTTGCCGTTGGCGAAGAAGGTGAGCGAGGTAGTGAAGGCTTCGGCGTTGACCATACCGAACTCAATTTCTCCGCTAATGTTGATGATGTTTTCTATGGCAGCGTTACAGCCGCTATTGCCGAGCATGAAGGGTCAACTGAAGTGGAGCTTGAAGAAGCATATATCCAAACTCTGGCTGGTGCAGGTTTACCGCAAGGTGCATCAATCAAAGCTGGTCGTGCATTATGGACGCTTGGTTATCTGAATGAGCATCACTCCCACTCGGATGATTTTGCCGACCGCCCATTACCTTATCGTGTGTTCTTAGACGGGGCATATAATGATGATGGCTTGGAGTTCTCATATGTTCTACCAACCGAGGATTTTTATTCCGAAATTGGCGGCGGTGTTTTTGCTGGTAATGATTCTCCATTCGGCGGCTCAGATGGTGAAGGCATCAACGCATGGACTGCATATGCGAGAGTTGGCGGCGATGTTGGTGACAATACAAGCTGGCGCGTTGGTGCTTCCACTTTGCAGGGTGAAGCTGGCTCACGAACAAGCAATGAGGATATGGTTGAGTTCATTGGTGATAGCGATTTGTATATCGCCGATGCACGCCTTGTTTATGCCCCAACGGGAAATAATGCTGAGCAGGAGGTTATCTTGCAAGGTGAATATTTCTGGCGGAGTGAAGATGGCACATATGAAGATATGGATGCTGGCTCACCTGTAACAGCTTTTGATGATTCAACAAGCGGTTGGTATGGGCAAGCTGTCTATAAGTTTGCACCACAATGGCGGATTGGTGGACGTTATAGCCAGCTATATTCTGCTGATACTCCCGCAGGTTTGGCAGGTACAGCACTTGATGCCGCAGGGTATGACCCAAAAGCATACACTGCAATGCTAGACTGGACAAACTCTGAGTTTAGCCGAGTACGCTTACAAGCCAACCGAGAGGAGCTGGCAAACGGACAAGATGATAATCAGTTCTTGGTTCAATATATAATGTCACTTGGCGCGCATGGCGCTCATAAATATTAGGAGCAAATATGAAAATATTATCTTTGATAACTATCGGTGTGGGGTTGCTAATTGCAGCCCCTGCCAATGCAGAACTAAAAGTATTTGCTTGCGAACCTGAATGGAAAGCGCTGGCAGAAGAAATTGGCGGTGAAAAGGTGGAAGCCTATTCAGCCACTCACGCCATGCAAGACCCGCATCATATCAGAGCAAAGCCAAGCCTGATTGCCAAGATGCGAAATGCTGATTTATTGATTTGTTCAGGAGCAAGTTTGGAAATTGGCTGGTTGCCAATTCTTTTGCAGAAAGCTGGTAATGCCAAAATGCAGCAAGGTGAAGTTGGTTACTTGATGGCTTCTGAATATGTTGATATTTTGGAAAAGCCAGAAACCATTGACCGTAGCATGGGCGATGTTCACCCAGAGGGCAATCCACATATTCACCTCAACCCGCATAATATTCTGAAAGTTGCGAATGAGTTGACAGATAGGTTGATAAGTATAGATGAAGAAAATCGTGATTATTATATAATACAAAAATCTAGCTTTGATTATAAATGGGAGCTGGCTATTAGAAGGTGGGAGAAAAAGGCTGCTAATCTGAAAGGTGAAAACGTCATAACCCATCACAAAAATTGGGTGTATCTTTCTGATTGGTTAGGTTTGAATCTGATTGAAACATTAGAAGAAAAATCAGGTGTTCCGCCTTCGTCATCACATTTAGAGAAAGTTCTGCAAACGGCAAGAAATAATGAGATTCTTGCAATTCTTAGAACCCCATATTCCCCAAGTGACGCGTCTGAATGGTTAGCAGAAAAAACGCAAATCCCTGCGCTAGTTTTGCCATTTACGGTTGGCGGAAATGAACAAGCTAATGATTTGTTCAGCTTGTTTGATGAAACCATAAGAATGTTGAAGGAGCAGAAATAATGCCAAGCTTGGAAATATTAGAAATAATACTTCCCGCACTTGCGGCGGGGCTGATGATTGCACTCACTCATGCCCCGCTAGGCTTGGAGGTGTTGAAACGCGGAATAATCTTCATTGACCTCGCCATTGCACAAATCGCAGGGCTTGGGCTAGTGGTTGCGAATATATATCTGCATGAACGTGCGGGAATAACTATCCAGCTATTTGCTTTGTCTTTCGCTCTGCTTGGCGGATTGTTTTTCAGGTTTATCGAAAGAAAAACGCCTGAACTATTGGAAGCGATAATCGGCAGTACATTTGTGCTATCTGCATCATTGGCTTTGCTGTTACTTGCCGACCATCCGCATGGTGGTGAAGAAATCCAGCATCTTCTATCAGGACAAATTTTATTCGTCACATGGACTGACGTTCTAAGCCACTTGCCAGTTTATGCTCTGATTCTGAGCTTGTGGTTTACTTTGCCGAAAGTCAGAAGCGGTATTAGTTTTTATTTCCTATTCTCCCTCGCCATAACTTCGTCAGTTCAACTTGTCGGGATTTATGTTGTGTTTGCTAGTTTGATACTTCCTGCGATTGCTGCCTATAAATACAAAAGCAAGCTACCGATTGCTTGGAGCTGCGGGATATTATCAGTGATTATGGGTATAGTCGTTTCAACCCTATGGGATTTTCCAGCGGGAAATGTGATTGTTCTAAGCTACGCTATAAGTTCTATATTGATACTGTATGCTAAGTTAAAACATTTTTCCGAGTGAATCTTAAAATCAGGATTTATCTGATTTGTAATGAAATATGGTGCTAAATAGTAGATAGAAGTAGCTGAGAGTGGTTATTCTGGTTAGGATAAGAACGAAGTTCGACACCGAGGCCAACAGGCCGAGACGCGGGGAGCGAAGCGAGTCAATCCTCTCGGGATCACCATAAATATATATTCTATTTTTCTTTTTTATTTTGTTCTATTTTGCATATGCAATCATCTAACAAACTAAACTCTACTTCATTATCTTTTTGGTCAAAAAATCTATTTAGCCAATTTATAGCTACTAGTGCAGCTCCTGTAATTGTAATTGCCCACAATATAGAACCTTCTCCATTTGTCTGTACCAGCGCTATAATGCCTGAAATCAAGCCAGTTACACCTGCACTAAGCATTATAGTAGATTTGTTAAATTTTTTTGCCTGAATCCTCTCATTCCTAAAATGATAAAGGTCCTGTAGTGTTATAGTTAACTCATCAAGTTTGTTGACATGTCTTGTTCTTTCTACATCTTTGAGCGCCTCGTAAGTAGCTGCAGTAGGGCTCTCCTTCAACTCTTCACTATCCGAAGAAACGGAAGAAGTACCTCTGGATGCATTTTTTATATACTCAAGCAATATTTGCTGTATTTTATCATTAGAAGTCATGTTCAACTTACCGATTTGATTAAATTTAATTTCTCCTCGGCTTTTTTAATTTCAATTTTGAAATCCAAATCTGAGTCTTGCAATGAATGGTGAAAATTTGCATCTACTAAAATGCACTCTTCTTTGCTGAGCTCTACATTCTTTATGTTTTTTGCTTTATTTGTAAAAATTTTCAGGTTTAGAATTTTATTATTATCTAGGTCATAACTTACCCTCAAGCTGTCTCGCACTATATCCCCATCTATATTATCTAAAATATCGGTAAGATATAACGAAGCAAAATCATTAGTTGCACTATCTGCTTCACGGCAAACTAAGAAATTCATCCCAAAAGAATAAACTTTAATTCCCTCTTTTTTTATCAATTCATAAAGTTTAATTACTCTATTGTAAAAATCATCATTATCGATTGGTTTGGTATCTCTCACGGTCAGCTTATCAGGTACAGAATCAAAGCTTATACCATTTTCATAACTAATTTTGGCAAAGCCATCTGTATATTCAGGAAAGGTTTGCTCTTCCCAAGAGTCGTCTATAATACCAGCCTTAATTAGAGGCTTATACCTTATCAAGTCAGATAAAATCGGTTCTCTGTCTACTTTTTCTTTGTTACGTGTGACCAAGCCTATTTTTATAGCAATTTCTTCGTCAGCATACTTACCCACTTCTTCGCTAGATACAAAAACTACAGATCTTTCTATTACTATTTTTTCCATTTTTCTTCTTTAATTTTAATTTCTATTCTTTTTAATAATCTATTCTAAATAGATATGTAAGTGAATTATATATTTACAACATTGCATTTGTAAAATTACTTTTGAACTTTGGAGACAAACCTTTCTATAGCCTTTCTTTTTAGAGAATTGCTGAAAATACTCACTAGGTAATACTGTAAATACAACCAGTTACCAAAAAGCGACCCGACAATTAGGAATCCGCAGGTCAGAAGCTCGACGCCGAGGCATCAGCAAATTAATGCGCTAAATAAAATATCAGATTAATCAGGAATAATGCCAGCGAAACATAGAATAATTTGAAGGAAACTTTCTTCTTCGGTTCGCATGAGCCGTGCACGCAGCCAGTATCATGGCAATCAATCTTCTTGCTGATATAGTGGAAAATCCCGCTTAAACTTAGGGCAGCTCCCGAAAAAATAACCATCAATGTTTCGTATTGATGGAAAATATCCGGCTCATCAAATGTGATGGCGGTCAGACCCGTAAAGGCCACCAAATTCATGACGTTCATCGCCAAAGGCAGCACGCAACAAAAGAAATGCCCGCTAAGGCAAACTAGTTGAAGCCAGTTCAGATATGTTTGAGTTTTCTCCATCCTGCGAGTGCTAATATATTATATTGTGGGTTTTGTCTATAAGAAATTCGCTATTCTGCCGTGGTTAATCGCAGTCTTTTTCCCAGCTTGTGCGGGTGGTGTCGTCCATGGCAGCGAGTTCATCTTCCTTGTTTTTGCGTGAAACTTCATCTTTTGTTTCACTTTCTCCCAAAAGCTTCAGCAATTTGCATTTATGAGCAGCCTCTTTGGCGCGCAAGGCCGCCATCTCATTTTCCTCAGCAGCAAAGCTATTGCCCACAAAGGCAAAAAATGAAATAATCAGCGAAAGGGTAATAATATGTCTCATATGATTATATATAGCACATTTGCGGATTCCGAGCAAGCAGCAACTATCGCAAAAGCATTGGTGGAAAAGAAATTGGTAGCCTGCGCGAATATATTTCCACCGCATATCTCGGTTTATAGCTGGGAGGGAAAAATGCAGGAGAGCAGCGAAGTCGCAGTGATATTTAAGGCTGTGCAAGAGAATTATGCCGCAGTGGAAAAAGAGATAAAAAAGCTGCATAGCTATGATGTGCCTTGCATAACCGCATGGGAAATAGGGCGCGGTAATGCAGAATTTTTACAATGGATAGAGCAACAAGCAATTAAAGCTTGACGATTTTTGCGGTTAAGGTTATTTTCCCGCCTCCATTATTGCATGATCCCTTAGCTCAGTTGGTAGAGCGGCTGACTTTTAATCAGTAGGTCGCAGGTTCGAATCCTGCAGGGATCACCATTTCTTAAAAACAAATCATTAAGCAACAGCTTGATTTCGTTTTTAAGAAAATGATATTTGATGAGGATGAGAACGAAGTTCGACCCGCAGCGCAACAGCGCGAAGGGCGGCGCAGCCAATCCTGTCGGGATCACCATCCGTCAATTCAGCCCTTTAGGGCTTGAAGTTTTGTCTTTGCATGGTTTTAAAATTGATATTTTAGCATAGCATCGAAAATAAAATTCACTATCATATCTTGATGCAGCCAAAAGCCACCAAGCTTCAAAAACTAAAAAACTTTGTATTCGCCCTATGCGGGTGGCTCTATTTGTGGGTGGTTATAGGCTCGTGTATATATATACCTATCTATATATTTGGTGACAGAATACACTATGCATTCGAAGAAGAGCCAAGGAACTGCGTGCCATATATAGCAGATTACCTTATAACTAGCATTCAGTGCGAGGTACCGCTTGCCGATATCATTTTCACTTTTATTTCATTTGCCACCAATGCAACGATATTTGTAGGAATTTTCGCTAGTGGCTTTATCAAAAGCGGCATTATTTCCTCATCAAGCTTTTTAATCGAATCTTTGCCTTGGGTTGGTCTTCTTGTGCCAATAATTTTTATTTGTATCAAAGGTCTTGGCTATTGGCCAAAGAAGTGGCGCCGTTACCTAAAAGCAATAACCTTAATCTTGTTGGTTATAATACTTTACAACGGTACTTTGTTCTAAATTTACTTCTGCATAACAAGAATATCTCTAGTGGATAAAAGTTTTCCGGTACTATCGTAAGTGCCATGATAATTTAGCATAGCATCAAACGCTTCGTGAATAACTGGAACTTCAATAAATATGTCTGCATCGCTTTCCGGTGAATTGCCCCAATGTCCTCCGATAAATGCAGAAAAATCGCCAATGCTAGAAGTCTTTGGATTACCAGTGGCATAAATGTTAATCCACATATCTGTGTTCTTACTGACCTCGCTATAATCAGGTCTTCCATGACTGACGGGGTCAACGGTTACTAAGGTTCTTGCTCTGCTAGGACTCTTATTAATCACGTCAGCTGCCGTATCGCCGCCCCAACTATGTCCGATTACATTAATCTCAAAAAACTTTGGCAAGCTATCAATCAACTTTTTTATTTTGTCACCATCATCATGAGTAAAATAATAATTTCTGCCATAAACATCACGGTGTAAGGTGTGAGAATCTTCTACATTATGGTTCTGTGTTTGATCGCCGGCACCACCAATAAAAATATTCACGCGATCAGGGATTTTGCCTGTGCGTGGGTCTTTCACCTTTAGAGGTTTGCCGACTTTTGGCTTTGGGTATTTTCTTTTTGCAGTGCTGCCCGTCACGCCACCACCGCCGCTTG
>PCXJ01000066.1:18933-22140 GCA_002787615.1 Alphaproteobacteria bacterium CG11_big_fil_rev_8_21_14_0_20_44_7 | reverse complement strand
TAGAAATATTGCGCACTTTTAGCTGCATATCTAAATGGAGCTAAGGCGGCGTGGTTCATCTCATAGAGATTATATAAATTGCTTTTCATTGGCATTTGCAGAAAATAGCAAAATTTGTGCATAGCAGCAAGAAGCGATTATATATATTGCAAAACAACCCACGAATTTGTCGGATTGATGCTTAAAAGTCGATTTATGAAAATCTTGAGGTTCTAGTCTGAATATTTTTTGCGAAGCTTACGCATACGGCGTTTTGCTTCCTGATTCACGCGCACGCGTTTTTCAGACGGTTTTTCGTAATGGCGACGGAGTTTTAATTCACGGAAAATGCCTTCGCGTTGCATCTTTTTCTTCAATGCGCGCAAAGCCTGTTCAACGTTATTATCTCTTACATTAATTTCTACCAAGCCATTACCTCTTTTTCTTTGTTTTTAAGTAGAGTGCGGTTTATAGTGCCGAACATGGCAGAGAGTCAAGCAAAAATTCTGAAATACTGCATCGAAAACGCTGTTTTTGATGGCTGGACAATTAAATTACTCGAAAATGCCTGCATTTCTGCCAAATTGGATAAAAATTATTGGAAGATAAAATTTCCCGAAGCTGCTGTCGGAGTGATTGATTATTACAATAAACTTGCCGATGAACAGATGCTTTTGGGCGTTGAGTTGGAAAAGCTACGCACACCGGAAAAAATCAAAGCAATTATCCTAAATCGGCTAAACCAACATCAAAATGAGAAAGAAGCTATTCGCACCTGCCTTGGTGTTTATGCCCTGCACCCCGCACATGGGATGAAATCCACCTATAATACTGTTGATGCAATATGGCGGGCGGCGGGTGACACGGCTACTGATTGGAATTTTTATTCCAAAAGGATGATTCTGGCAGGGGTTTATACTGCCACATTAATGTACTGGCTGGATGATAAAAGTGATAACCACAAAGAAACCACAGAATTTCTGGATAGAAGGCTTGCGGATGTCGCTAAACTCGGAAAATTCACCGGCAAAATCAAAGCGAAGTTCGACTACTGACTACTGACTACTGACTACTGACTATTGACTACTGACTCCTGACCAACCTTCGTCACATGCGCCATTTTGCGCCCCTCGCGCGCAGTTGCCTTGCCGTATAAATGCACAAAGCAATCCGGCTCAGCAGCGTATTTTTCTGCCAGCGCAATTTCATCACCAATCAGGTTTTTCATTTCGGCTTTGCTATGTTGCGTCACATCGCCCAATTCCAACCCGCAAATTGCACGGACAAATTGTTCAAACTGGCTGGTTATGCAGGAATCAATCGTATGATGGCCGGAATTATGCGGGCGCGGGGCAAGCTCATTGACCAGAATCTCATCGCCACAAACAAACATTTCCACCGCTAAAACTCCAACCAAACCGAGCCCTTCGGCAATTTTCATTGCAATATCTCTGGCTTTTTGCGCCAGTTCTTTCGAGATATTCGCAGGCGAAATTGTTATATCAAGTATATGATTTTTATGGATATTTTCCGCCGGCTCATAACATTTCACCTCACCATCTTTGCCGCGCGCGACAATAACCGAAATCTCTTTTTCAAAATGCACGAAGCCCTCAAGCACATATTCCACCCCGTCTTTCAGCTCAATTTGCTGAAGCAGGGATTCGATTTGCACCTGCCCCTTGCCGTCATAGCCCATTTCGGTGGTTTTTAAGATGCTTGGCTTGCCGATTTTTCTGATTGCCGCCTCCAACTCATCGCGATTGCTAACCCTTGCATAGGGCGCAGTCCCCACTCCCAGCGAGTTGACAAAATCCTTTTCGCGCAAGCGGTTTTGGCAAATCTTTATGACTTCCGGCTTAGGATTCACCTCCACATATTTTTCCAGAATTTCCAGCGTTTTATATGGGATATTCTCAAATTCAAAGCTCACAACATCCACGCTTTCTGCAAATTTTTGCAAGGCGGCGGCATCATCATATGGCGCAATTGTGGTTTTATAGGCGATTTTCTCAGTCGGGCTGGCGCGCTCATCCGTATATATATGCGTGCGAATGCCCAGCTTTTCCGCCGCAATCGCCGTCATGCGCCCAAGCTGCCCACCGCCTAATATACCGATTATGGATATTGATTTTGACATGCGCATTAATATAACCGCGCAGCCTTTATAATCAACATGGATTAGGAAAAATATTGACGTCAGCCATAAGTTAATATAACTAAACCACTATATTTATAAATTACAAAGAGATTTTTATGAACAAGCCAAAAATACATGAATATTACTACCTATATTTAGCAGCCATTTGTGGCAAAGCTCTACCAGTGTCTTTAGCTTGCCATCAAGACCCGAGTGACCCAGTGAGCGTAACTTCATATAGCTCCAACCGCTTTTTATACCAAGAAGCGACAACCCAACGCTGGAATGATGATGACGGAAATACGATTTTGACAGAACGCTGTGCAATTGAAAGCAAAAAAGGCCATGGTGATACACAAACATATACAACCACTGCTACTATCAGCCCTAGTGGTGCTATTTTGAAATTCTTTGAAGCCTCAGAACGTACTCAAGAATCTAAAGCCACAAGAAGCCTAAGTTGGACTCAAAGACTGAAGGTGGCCTCGATGGTTTCGGATATAAACTCGCCCAAAACATCATCAATCGGCGGCACTTGATATTACTTCGGCTCTAATCCAACTTTTTCAGTTTGATTTTTGCGCCATTCTTTCAAGGCTTTATCCACTTTTTTATCCTGCAATGCAATAATCCCTGCGGCTAATAAACCGGAATTTTTTGCGCCCGCCTTGCCGATTGCCAAAGTTCCAACCGGAACTCCGCCGGGCATTTGCGCAATTGAAAGCAAGCTGTCCAGACCTTGCAAAGCCTTGCTTTCCACCGGAACTCCCAAAACCGGAATTGTCGTCAACGCCGCCACCATTCCCGGCAAATGCGCCGCTCCCCCTGCTCCGGCAATAATCACCGAAATTCCATTTGCCTCTGCCTCTTTTGCAAATTCGACCATGCGTTCAGGCGTGCGGTGTGCTGAAACTATCTTTGTTTCATACTCAACACCAAGCGTTTCAAGGATGGTAGCAGCTTCTTTCATGGTTTCCCAATCCGACTGACTGCCCATAATGATAGACACTTTACCCATAATACCTCATAAAAGAAACGTAGATTATTACAGCACCTTACCTAACTAAGCAACCTCTATTTGCCATAAA
>PCXJ01000066.1:0-18911 GCA_002787615.1 Alphaproteobacteria bacterium CG11_big_fil_rev_8_21_14_0_20_44_7 | reverse complement strand
AAAAGCTCCAACCATTTTCATGCAGGCCTTATCAAACAACCCACCCATTATCATGTCGAGGATTTTTGATTTAAATTCAAATTTGATGAGGAAACTGATTTTTGTACCGCCTTCATACGGCGTGAATTGCCAGCGATTTTCCAGATGCGAAAAAGGGCCGCGCAGATATTCAATATCAATCTCATTCTCGCGCAAATGCACTTTGGAGCGATAAGTTTCATTGATACCCTTAAAGCCAATCAATAAATCAGCAATAATCCATTCAGCGTTTTTCTCCACAATCCGCGCGCCGCTGCACCACGGGATGAATTCCGGATATTTTGCCACATCCGCAACCATCGCATAAAGCTGCTCTGGTTTATATGGCGAGATTATTTCTTCCGAATGTTGACGCATGGTAAGTGTTTATCCTATCACGCCACGTCTTTCAACCTTCTCTCACGCTCGGTGCGCATTTTGGCGAAATCATCACCTGCATGGTATGAGCTGCGGGTTAGCGGGCTGGAAGCAACCATCAGAAAGCCTTTTGCATATGCAACACGCTTATAATATTCAAATTCTTCCGGTTCAACATAGCGCTTCACTTCGGCATGATTTGGTGTTGGCTGCAAATATTGCCCGATAGTCATAAAATCCACCTCTGCGGCGCGGAAATCATCCATCACTTGCAGAATTTCCTCTTTTGTTTCACCCAAACCAACCATGATGCCCGATTTTGTGAATATATGCGGATTCATTTCTTTGATGCGCTTGAGCAAATTCAATGAGTTGAAATAGCGCGAACCGGGGCGAATTGAGTGATACAATCTCGGCACGGTTTCAATATTATGATTAAACACATCGGGTTTTGCATGGGCTATAATCGCCGCAGATTCAGGCTTTGCACGAAAATCCGGCGTTAGAATTTCAATGGTCGTGTTTGGCGCAGTTTGACGCAAACGCAAAATACACTCGGCAAAATGCTGAGCGCCACCATCGGGCAAATCATCGCGGTCAACTGAGGTTATCACGATATGATTCAAACCCATCCCCGCCGCAGCTTTCGCCAGATTTTCCGGCTCATGCGGGTCAACTGCCATCGGCACACCGGTTTTGATGTTGCAGAAACGGCAAGCGCGGGTGCAAGTATCGCCCAGAATCATCACGGTTGCGTGCTTTTTGCTCCAACATTCACCGATATTCGGGCAGGCAGCTTCCTCGCAAACTGTGTGTAAGTTATTTTCGCGCATCAAAGTGCGTGTTTCATGATAAACAGCGCTGTTTGGCGCTTTCACCCGAATCCAATCGGGTTTGGTGCGTTTATTATTTTCCATCAAATGATATATACTGAAGAATTTGAGGTATTACAATAATATTAAAAATTCAATCCCCAACCATTTTGATCTCTGATTATGGCTTTTTGCACGTTAATTAAATCGCGAATATTCTCTATTTCCTCGCCCTCAGCTCTAAACTTAACCTGATTACCAGCAATCTCGCATTCAACGCCCTTGGAATCTAAATGTCCGTATAATGCTACTGCACCGCCTTCAACAGAGCCAAAATCAACAACGAATACTGATTGCTCCCAGAGAGATGGCTTTATCTTTGCATCTGCGAACATAATTGCATCTCCTACAAATAAAATCTCGGCTGTAGAATGCATTCCGCCTAAAACCGAGTTATCAATGGACTGCCCCATTTCATATAGCAAATCTTCATCTACAGGTTTTTTAACTTTTTTCCTAGGTTCAGAAACGCAATCTTCGCCTGCATAACGTTCAGAATCATCTCTATCGAGTAGGCTAATAAATAATTTCATAATCTTTTCCTTACTTTGATAGCTAGCAAATTAATATAATTTAACCTCCCTGTCAACTCCATCTATGCGCTGGCTGAGCAGATCTGGCAGCCGCAATGAAGCCGCGCATATTTGCAGCAGCAGCCTCATCCAGAGTGAAATTATAAAACATCCCGCTATAAGCCATACCCGAATCCAACACTGCGCCATTATCGGATAAGCACCGACTCACAACCTCTAGCATTTGCGCTTTGCTCATATCCCAATATTCACTTGGAAAAGAAATGTTGAATCGATTTCTGCGAATAGGTGATTCGGAGATAGTAATAACGCCCTGCAACAGCCCCGTTTTCACTCTTTGGCCATGGCTAACCAACTGTCTTTCGCTAGGAATATCTCCTATTCCCGCGAAAATTGTTTGTTCAAAGGCATCATTCATTTATTTAATAAGCTTGCACCTCTAGTGCCACTATTAGCGATATCATATAGCTGTCCGAATTTAGCTTGAAACGCAGCTTCAGCCGCATATGCTCGAGCCTGCGTTTCCTCCTCAGTCTCTCCATCTCGTGGGATTACTTGTTCCATTTTCTCAAGAATGACCAAATGCACAACATAAGATTCTCTTCCATCTTGGGTGCTAATCTCCAAACTTCCTCTAGAAAACTCTTCCGCTAATTCAAGGCTGGTATTTGACGCATCGCTACCATTAGAATATACGTATCTTCCTCTTTCTTTTGCTTGCTCATTAGGTGTTCTTGTATATTCCTCATTAAGTTTTTTAGTCAACTCATTAACGTTGCTACCTTGCGCAACAATATGACCGTTCTGGTATTGTGCAACAGCACTCGGAGGAGTTATTATTTTACTAATCTCAACATTAATTTTAACAATACCGCCAATCGCTTCCTCTAAAGCTTTTTTAGCTTCTTCTGCATGCCCAATATCACTTGTTGTTGCAGTCAACCCTCTCGTTTGCCCAACTATTGGCCCCGCAACCACATTCATACACTCTCTTAAAACCCGACTATATTCGCTCATTTGTTCAACCTATGTTAATTCAACAACCGACTATTAATTTATTTTAATGGATTGCGCAAGGAAAACTTTATAGGTTAATGCAAATTTATCTGAGAATATTAAGCAGCTCTAAGCTACCAAGCTATCATTACATATGAATCACACGCCCATAGGCATCAAGCACGGCTTCGTGCATCATCTCTGACATGGTTGGGTGCGGGTAAATTGTGTGCATGAACTCGGCCTCAGTTGCCTCGCAGGTTTTGCCGACTGCGTAGCCCTGAATCATTTCGGTTACTTCTGCGCCAATCATATGCGCGCCTAAAAGCTCACCATTTGCTTCGTTGAAAATCACCTTTATCAAGCCGAATTCTTCCTCGCCCATGGCAATTGCTTTGCCGTTTCCTGCGGGCGTGAATCTGCCGATTTTCAATTTATAACCTGCATCTTTCGCAGCTTTTTCGGTGAGGCCAACACTGGCAATTTGTGGGCGGGAATATGTACAGCCCGGAATATTTGATTTATCGAGCGGGTGAATATCTGCAACGCCTGCGATTTTTTCAACGCAGATAATTCCTTCATGCGAGGCTTTATGTGCAAGCCAAGGAGCGCCTGCTACATCGCCGATTGCATAGATGCCTTTTTCTGCGGTTGCACTCCATTCGTCAGTCACGATATGGGTGCGGTCAATTTTTACTTTTGTGCCTTCCAGCCCCAAATTCTCAACATTGCCAACAATGCCGACAGCCATGATGATGTTATCAACTTTGAGCGAATGCTCTTTGCCACCCGCTTTGAATTTTGCGGTTACATCTGATTTGCCTTTTTTGAATTCAATCAGCTCTGCGCCTGTATGGATTTCAATCCCCTGCTTGGTGAAAGCTTTATGCGCGATTTTTGAAATTTCGTCATCTTCCACTGGCAGGATTTTATCCAGCGCTTCAACAAGCGTTACTTCTGCGCCCATATTTTTATAGAAGCTTGCGAACTCAACACCGATAGCGCCACTGCCGACAACCAGCAATTTTTTCGGCATTTTTTTCGGCACCATTGCTTCGCGATATGTCCAGATTAATTCGCCATCTGCCTCAAAGCCTTTTAGCTGACGCGCCCTTGCGCCCGTTGCGATGATAATATGCTTTGCTTCATATGTATCTGCGCCAACTTTCACCTTGCCTTTGCCATTTAGCTTGGCTTCGCCTTTAATCACGGTGATTTTGTTTTTCTTCATCAAATGGCCAATCCCGCCAACAAGTTTTTCGGAAACTTTGCGCGAGCGTTCGACAACTTTTTTGATATCAAATGAGAAATCTTTTACTTTGAAGCCAAATTCTTCGGCATTTTCTAGCAGATGATGAACTTCCGACGAGCGCAGCAATGCCTTTGTTGGGATGCAGCCCCAGTTAAGGCAAATCCCGCCCAGATTATCGCGCTCCACAACGGCAGTTTTCATGCCGAGTTGTGCTGCACGAATTGCCGCTACATATCCGCCCGGCCCACCGCCGATGATTATTATGTCAAAATTTTTATCGCTCATAATTGTATATTCTTAGCTTGGAGATTATCAACTTACTAGTAGCTCATAACCTGAGGAGTTGAAATTATCCTTTTCCACACCGGAAGAGGATATTTTTATATATGCAGCATAGCCGAGATATCCCGCAATAAGAAGCATTGCAATCGCCATTGCGATATCTTTTGGCGTCATTTTTTTTCGCATACAAACCCACCCATTCAGAAATTATGAGATTAGGTTAACTAATTATTGGCACTGGGAAAATAGCTTTTATGCAATTGCTCCAGTTCTTCTAGCGTTTTTCCGCCAATCTTCACATTCTGTGTCCCATCAAAGACAATATTAATCGCAACATCATCGCCTTGTTGTTCACCGATTTGCATCAGAAAAGCCAGTGCGCGCTCAACCTCTTCCTGCGGAACCGGTATAAAGCCAGTCAAATAATCAATAAGTTGCTGATAATTCGCCACCACCAGCTTAGCATCACCGGAAGGCATCATCGGGATTTCCGAAGCGCCGAACTGCAAATTACCATCAGCACGCAGACCACCGCCCGCAGTCATGATTGAAAATTCACGCAGAGTTAATTTGCCTTTTACCGCTTCGGCTGGTTGCTCCGCCTTATCGGCAATCACTTCCTCACCATCCAGCGCTTTTTCGGCATTATCCAATCGGCTTTCCACCTCTCCCTGAATTTCGCTGATAGCCTTATAAACATTATCACCGGAATAGGCATAATCCAATTTAATGCTTATCGGTTTGATTGGCCCGAACATCATCTTAATCATATCGCCCGGCTCGATTCCATCATACAAATAATTGCCTGAGCTTTGCACAGTTCCATCCGGATTTACCGAATCTTTTTGCTCTGCGGATATTTTTCCAATAGTTGCAACTACAGTATCACCGCGCCCTTCAATAATTTTGATATCGCTGGCTTCACCCTTGCTATACTCAATATCACCCTGCTCGCTGAAGATTATTTCACTTCCGCCGTCAACATAATTCACTGCAAATAGCTTTTCTGGCTGAACGCCATTGGAGTGGACTTCCAAATCGCCGGAAGTTGTATAAAAATAATGGTTAGGATTTGCCGCGTCACGGGCAAGCTCCACCTGAGCAAACTTTACAAAACCTGACATACCTTCTTTTAAAGAAGAAAATTGCAGCTTCGGCGCAATAATGTTTACGATTCCCTTGCCATCGCCTGCGCTGGCTTCAAGTTTATTATACTCAAAGCTAACATCAACATCCTCCTCGAAGGATTTTTTCATTTCTGCTTCATATGAAGGGTATTCTTCACCCATCATCACCTTAACTTGCTGATTATTCAGAGCAAGATTAACAAATTTCTCTTCAATTCCATTGCCTTGAAGGCTGGCAATATCGGCTTCTAGAGTTTTTGCAGCCTTATGCGCTGGGCTGGCCAAACCGGGAATCAAACCTTTTGTATAGGCAATATATCCACCTGCGGCAATAACGGCTAAAATCACTAAGGTCAAAATCGGCGGCTTGCCATTGCAACATTTTTTCATTGAGCAATCCTGCTTTTCTGCGGCAGACTCGTTACTGACTTTTTGCACCTTCGCCTTAGGCTGAGATTTCTTTGCAGGCTTTTTCGTTGTTTTCTTATCTACCATTTCTTGCTCCTGTTAATTTGGCTAAAATTTTCTAATTCCACTAAGGTATTATATAAACATTAAAATCGGCTCTTCAACATATGATTTGAAAGCGGCTAAAAATTCTGCACCCACTGCACCGTCAACAACGCGATGGTCACAAGACAAGGTAATGCTCACCATATTTGCTTTGACGATTTCACCGCCCTGCACAATCGCGCGTTCTTCCCCCGCACCCACTGCCAAAATGCAGCTTTGCGGAGGATTGATGATTGCGCTAAAATTTTTGATTCCATACATGCCGAGGTTGGAAATGCTGAATCCACCGCCCTGAAATTCTTCGGGCTGGAGCTTATTTTCGCGCGCACGAACTGCCAGCGATTTCATTTCATTGGAAATTTGTACCAGAGTTTTTTGGTCGGCATTGCGGATAATCGGCGTTACCAGCCCGCCATCAATCGCAACTGCAACCGAAACATCAACATTATTATATTGCATGATAGCTTCATCCGTCCAACTTGCATTTGCAGCAGGAATATCACGCAAAGCCATTGCAACCGCCTTGATAACCATATCATTTACCGATATTTTATAGCTATCTTTGCCCTTCTCATTTAGCAATTTTCTGGCATCGAGCAATTTATCCAGATTCAAATCTATGCTTAAGTAAAAATGCGGAACCCATTGTTTCGATTCCAACAGACGTTTCGCAATAATTTTGCGCATATTATTATTTGGAATTGCGGTAACTTCATTTGGATTACGCCGAACAACACCCTGCGCCATTCCACCCGCAGGTGCATTTTCAACATCCGCCTTCACAATTCGTCCATTTGGTCCAGTGCCCTGAACAGATTCCAGATTCACACCTTTTTCTGCGGCGATACGTTTTGCCAACGGTGAGGCTTTGATTCTGCCACCAGCAGATTTAGTTGGTGCAAAATTTTGCGTGACAGCAGGAGTCGCAATTTGCGCTGGTGCAGGTGCAGCCATCATTTTTGGGGCATCCTGTTTATTCTCTTTATTCTCTGCCGCAACCTCTTGCTTAGCCTCCGCCTTCTTCTCCGCCACTTTTGGCTTATAATCGGCAAGCGCTTTCTTATCCTCACCATCCTCAAGCAATAATGCTATCACGCTATTTACGGCTACATCCTGCGTGCCTTCCTGAATCAGAATTTTGCCAAGCGTGCCTTCATCAACAGCTTCAACTTCCATTGTCGCTTTATCGGTTTCAATTTCGCAAATCACATCACCCGCGCTAACGGCATCACCCTCTTTTTTGTGCCATTTCGCGAGATTTCCCTCGGTCATGGTTGGTGATAAAGCTGGCATTAAAATTTCTATTGGCATAATTCTCAATAATTTAGTTTTTTGTACCAAGCAAATTAAGCCAATTTATATGCGTGTCAACATTGAGCTTGAAATATGCGATATTTTACTGGACAATATTGTTAATATTAATTAACAATGCATTATGGATACACCAATATATGATATAGCTATACTGGGATGTGGTGCGTCTGGTATCGCCGCCGGAAACAAACTCCTAAATAATCCGAGCTGCAATTTTGTTATATTTGAGGGAGCGAGCCGCATTGGTGGCAGAACCTTCACAGATAAAATAGGGCGCGATATCCCTGTCGATATGGGAGGATCATGGATTCACTCAAATGAGGTGAACCCGATGGCGCAAGATCCGGCGATTAGTGGCTTTCAAACCTCTCTTGATAAAGAATTCCCCATATATGTTTATGTTAATGGCAAACCTCTGTCATCAGGCGACCAAATAGTAAAAAACTTCACCCATGCAAAGGAAGGAATCTCGCCTATTACTGACATATCAGCCGCAGAGCATCTCGCCGAAGAAGAGCCGATTATTACCGATATAGGCGACTTATATTTTGGTAATGCAGCCTCGGGGAAAAGCCTGCACACCACGTCTATGCAAGATGAATCTTCAACCGAACCATTTGGATTTGGCTTATTATTTAAAGATGGAATGGGGAATTTTATTACCTCAAAAGCCGGTAAATTATTTTCCGAAGGAAAAATTCAACTAAATACAACTATTTGCGAAATTGATTATAGCAAACGCTCGGTCATCAAAATGCAGGATATTCACGGCAACGCCCATTACGCAAAAAAAATAATTGTAACTGCATCAATCGGGGTTCTGAAAGGCGGGCTTATACGTTTTATGCCCGAACTTCCAGAGAGCCATCTTTCAGCATTAGATGCGCTGGAAATGGGTAATATGGAGAAATTTGTTTTTGCTCTGGATGAAAGTTTTTTTGAGAAACGTGGAATTACCAAAAACACAAATTACATGATTATTGACGAGGGGCAACCTCCTCTTTTTGCCCATCTGAGAACTGCAGGAAATCCAACAATCACAGTTTTCACAGGTGGGGACGTTTCCAAAGCGCTTATCTCGAAGGGAAAATTTGCGGCAGAAAAAATTATTCTAGAGCGGTTAAAAACAGTTTTTGGTGATGGCTTTACCCCCAGTCTAAACGCAGTTGATTCCTCTAACTGGACGCAAAACCCACTGACCGAAGGTTCATATTCAGGCGCAAAAATTGGCGGGCACTGGGCACGCAAAGCGCTAACGGCTCCGGTTGACCAGCGCATTCATTTAGCCGGAGAGGCAATCGCCCATTCACCTAATTGGTATGTACATATTTATGGTGCAATTGCCAGTGGGGAAATTGCCGCAGAAAAGGCTTTGGGGACTCAATCCCGCTCGGCAAAGATTTAGCGCAAAATATTTCCCAAAATACCACGTACGATTTTACGCCCGATTGATGAGCCAACGCTGCGTATCACAGATTTCGCAATTGCCTCACCATAACCCATGCGGCTTGATTTTTTGCGACTTGCTTTAGCCTCTTCTTTCTCGGCTTTTTCCTGCGCTTTAATTCTCTCTTGCTCTGCTTTGATTCTCTCTTCATTCGCGGCTTTTTCATCACCTCGCTTTTTCAGAATCTCATAGGCTGATTCCCTATCTTGCAAGCTATCATACACACCGCGCAATGGGCTTTTTGCCATCACATCCTGACGTTCCAAATCTGTTGCCGGTCCAATACGAGATTGCGGCGGGCAAATTAGTGTGCGTTGAACCATGCTCGGCTCACCCTTATTTTGCAAGGTAGAAACCAGCGCTTCCCCCACACCCATTTGCGTAATAGCTTCCTGCACATCAAAATCAGGATTCGCACGAAAAGTTTCCGCAGCAACCTTGACGGCTTTCTGGTCTTTCGGAGTGAAAGCTCTTAACGCATGTTGAAAGCGGTTGCCAAGCTGTCCCAAAACCTCATCGGGAATATCCTGCGGGTTTTGTGTAATAAAATATATTCCAACGCCCTTTGAACGAATCAACTTCACCACTTGCTCAACCTTATCTATCAAAGCTTTTGGCGCATCCTCAAATAGCAAATGCGCTTCATCAAAGAAGAAAACCATGCGCGGTTTTTCAGCATCGCCCATTTCCGGCAATTCTTCAAAAAGCTCACTCATCAACCATAGCAGAAATGTTGCGTATAGCTTTGGTGATTGAATTAATTTATCGGCAGCGAGGATATTCACGAATCCCTGCCCATCATAGGTTGTGCGCATCAAATCTTCAATACGCATGGCTGGCTCGCCAAAGAAATTCTCCGCGCCTTGACGCTCCAGAACCAACAATTTGCGTTGTACTGCGCCCACAGTTGCTTTTGCAACATTGCCATATTCGCGCGAAGCTTCCTCTGCATTCTCATAGAGATGACCGAGCATTGCCTGCAAATCCTTAAAATCCAAAAGCAGCATTCCTTCATCATCGGCAATTTCAAAGCATATATTTAGAACACCTTCCTGCGTATCATTTAAATCCAGCAGGCGCGATAAGAGTAATGGGCCCATTTCAGAAATGGTGGTGCGCACGGGATGCCCCTGCTCACCAAACAAATCCCAAAATATTGTTGGAACAGCTTTAAATGAAAAACCCTCTATTCCTATTTTCTGAATTCGCTCATCTACTTTCGGGTGCGGATTCCCTGCCTGAGAAATACCGGAAAAATCACCCTTAACATCTGCTACAAAGCTCGGCACACCCATCCTTGCAAAACCTTCAGCCAGAACTTGCAATGTTACGGTTTTCCCAGTTCCTGTTGCTCCGGCAATCAGCCCATGGCGATTTGCGAATTTAAGATTTAAAAACTGCTGCTCCGCAGCCCCGCCGATTAGTAGTTGCGGTTGTGTCGGCTCGGCTTTTTGCGCTGCTTGCGTCATAATTACCCCTATTTAAACTTTGCGAAGTAATATATATCCTTAAATTCACCGTTTTTTACAAGATGTTTTTTCATCTCGCCCTCTTTATGAAAACCCAGCTTTTCGACAACTTTTTGCGAGCCGATATTATCAATATAAATTTCGGCATAGATTTTATCTAGCCCAAGCATATCAAAACCATAATCACAAATCAGCTTTGCCGCCGTGCTAACAACTCCCTTGCCGTGATGCTTATCCGCTAGCCAATAAACAATCTCACCCTTATGTCCCAAAACATATTTAAACCCGACATCGCCCACCACTTCGCCATCAACTTCAATTACGAATAACATTGATTTTGGATTATCGGCTGCATAGCTTTCCAGCCTTTCTGCGATATATTGATTGGCAATTTCCAATGTATATGGACGTGGAATCCTGTATGTTCCGGCATATATTTTATCGGATGAGATATTTCGGACAATATCACCTGCATCTTCGGCGCGAAATTGGCGAATAGTAAACTTCTCCGTAACTATAGGGGCAAAATTCTTAGACATAATTCTCAAGCAAGTTTTGGGTTTAATACGGTTTTGCGCAAATGGTAATAAATTGACGCAATAAACAAAATCAAAAACACAATATATATCACCATCAAAGCTTTATCCACAGAATCACTCCCCGCATAAACATAGGAAACTGTCGGGTCATCCTTTTTATACTTAACCGTAAGCTGCCTATGCTGCGTATCTATTAGATAGCGCGCCTTATATTCACTATCAAATCGAAAATAATCCACCGGATTTATCGCCCCGTAATATTCCTCACCGTCTACGGAGTATTTATAACTCATAACCGGAATGTAAAATTCTTTGATTTTTGGAGATGAGCTTGTTGTAGTGGGAGAAAATTCATATTTCATCACAATCTCAGATTTGTATATTTCCGCATTTGCTCCTACCCACTCATCAGATGTCTGGCGAGAAAGCATGCTCACAACCCCGAATAGCGGTATGCTCAGCAACAGCAAAAGCATAATTATTACGAATGATTTTGATATTCTTTTTGTCAAGCAGCCCCTCTTACGGAAAAAAACTTCTCATAAAACGCAATAGTTGTAAAGATAATGAGGTAGTTTGCGCTTGGAAAGTGAAGTTTTATTTTCCACAAACTTCCAAGCAAGCCTCAACGATATCCTCTGCTTGCGGCAATACCAGATTTTCCAGATTTTCGGCATATGGCAGCGGAACATCCTTACCCGCCACTTTTTTTACCGGAGCATCAAGATAATCAAACGCCTCTTCCATCATTATGCTGGCGATTTCTGAGCCAATACTCGCAAATGGGAATCCCTCTTCCACCGTCACTAAACGATTAGTCTTTTTGACCGATTCTATGATTGTGTCGGAGTCCAACGGGCGCAATGTCCGCAAATCAATAACTTCCGCCTCAATGCCCTGCTCTGCCAAAATTTCAGCCGCTTTCAATGATTTGCCGACCATAATTGAGAAAGCTGCAATCGTCACGTCAGCACCCTCACGCACCACTTCCGCCTTGCCGATTTCATATGGTTCTAAATCATCTGCTACTTCAAATTTTTGCCCATAGATAATTTCATTTTCCAGAAATATCACCGGATTCGGGTCGCGGATTGCGGCTTTGAGCAAGCCCTTGGCGCTTTCTGCATCATATGGTGCAATCACTTTCAAGCCCGGAATATGTGAATACCACGCCGCATAACATTGGCTATGTTGCGCGCCTACCCTTGCCGCTGCGCCGTTTGGGCCACGGAAAACAATTGGACAGCGCACCTGCCCGCCCGACATATAATTGGTTTTTGCTGCTGAATTGATAATTTGATCCATCGCCTGCATGGCAAAATTAAATGTCATAAATTCCACAATCGGACGAAGCCCAGCCATAGCTGCGCCTACTGCCAACCCTGTGAAGCCATGCTCGGTAATCGGCGTATCAATCACCCTATCTGCGCCGAACTCATCGAGCAAACCCTCGGAGACTTTGTATGCACCATTATATTCGGCAACTTCTTCGCCCATGAGGAAAACATCCTTATCGCGGCGCATTTCCTCGGCCATTGCATCCCTAAGCGCTACTCTAACTGTTGTTTCTGTCATCCTCTTTACGCCTCGTTATAAATATCTGTCCAAAGCTCACTTTCATCCGGCAGGGGTGAATCTTTGGCGAATTGTTCAACTTCCTTGATGTCTTCGCGGATTTTTTTGTCGATATCCTTCAAGCGTTCTTCAGTTGCGAATTTCTTTTCAATCAGCATTCTTTTTAGCTGCTCAATCGGGTCATGCCCTTTATATTCCTCAACTTCATCCTTACTGCGATATTTTGCCGGATCAGACATAGAATGTCCCCGATAGCGATAGGTTTTCATCTCCAGAATTATCGGCCCTTTGCCGCTTCGCACATAATTTGCGGCTTCCTGCGCTGCCTCATAGACTTTCACCACATCCATGCCATCCACCTGCTTGCCGGGAATGCCGAAAGACTCCCCGCGCTTATATAATTCCGGTGTAGATGCGGAACGCTTGACCGAAGTCCCCATTGCATATCCGTTATTCTCAATCACATAAATTGCCGGAAGATTCCATAATTTCGCCATATTGAAGCTTTCATAAACCTGCCCTTGATTCACTGCGCCGTCACCGAGATAAGTCACTGAAAGGTTTTGATTTTTCTTATATTTCTGAGCGAAGGCAAGCCCAGTGCCGATTGGCACTTGCGCTGCCACAATTCCATGCCCACCAAAGAAATTTCCGGGCGTATTAAACATATGCATTGAGCCGCCCTTACCTTTTGAACAACCGGTTGCACGCCCTGTCAGCTCTGCCATCACATATTTTGGCGCTATGCCGCTTGCAACAATATGCCCGTGGTCACGATACGAAGTCACCACACAATCACCTTTGCGCATCGCAGCTTGCATACCGACTACAACCGCTTCCTGCCCGATATATAAATGGCAGAAACCGCCAATTAGCCCCATACCGTACAATTGTCCGGCCTTTTCCTCAAAACGGCGTATAAGAACCATATCCTCATAGAATTTCAGCAAATCGCCCTTGCCCGCAGCCTTCACTTCAGCGATAGACTTGCCTTTTGGATTTGATACGGGTTTTTTCTGTTTCGCAGGTTGCTTTGCCATGTTCATCTTATGAATTTATGTGCCATAGAATATACATAACACAGTTTTGTGTTCAAGATAATAAATCTCATATAAAAATGACAAGCAATACAATTAAAGGTTGAGCAATTAGAATTATCTGATTATTCTACGGCTATGAGAAAAAAACTACTCATTGTCGATGACAATCCGGTGGACAGGCAAGTTATTTGCTCAATTGTCGAAAAGCTTGGATTTGAAGCCTTTCCTGCATCCAGTGGCGAGGAAGCCGTTTTCTACATTGAAAAAGACAAAGCAAACTCAATCGCACTTGTTATATTGGATTTATATATGCCGGGGCTGGATGGGTTTGAAACATTAAATAAGATAAAATCACTCAAGCCAAAAATGCAAGTCTGCATATTAACCGGAAGCACTCAACTAAAAGATGCAATTCTTGTTATGAACATGGGTGCGGCTGATTACATCCGCAAACCCGCCGAGGAAGAAAGGCTGTTTATTTCCATCCAAAATGCTCTGAAAATCAGCGAACTCGATAATGAGGTGAATTTATTGAGAAAAAAACGAGATGGCAGGCTTCTATTTAGCGATATGGTTGGCTATAATAAAGGCTTGCAAGCCGCAACAAAGCTCGGGGAAAGCGTTGCGAGCTCAAACAACCCCATCCTTCTTAGCGGCGAAACCGGAACAGGCAAGAAGCTATTTGCCAAAGCTATCCACGGAGAAAGTAACCGAAGCGGCAATCCGTTTATTGCAGTTAATTGCGCTAATATATCGGACAACTTGGCAGAATCTATATTATTCGGCCATGAAAAAACTGCCTTCAACGGCATAATTTCATCAGCAGCAGGAAAACTCAGAGAAGCACGTGGCGGCACTATATTTTTTGATAAAATCGAGGGATTACCGCTTCAATTTCAGAAGAAGCTAATTCGAGCTATTAAAAGCAATGAAATTATACCCGTTGGCGGGAAAAAGCCTGTTAGTATTGATATCAGAATTATAGCATCCACAAACCGCAACCTTGCCAATTTAGTAAGTGAAGGGCTGTTTGATGAAGAGCTGCACCATTTCATCAATAATCACCAAATAGAAATCCCACCTTTACGCAAGCGCACTGAGGACATTGCCGATCTTGCCGATTATTTTTGCTATAAATATTCTACAATTGAAAATAAACCGATTATGGAAATATCTATCAGCGTATATAACAAATTAAACATGTATAAATGGCCGGGTAACGTCCGAGAGCTGGAGAAATCCATTTCCCGCGCAGTATTAATCAGCAACGGCACAAGCATTAATGATTCCGCGATTGACTTAGGCAACAATGACATCTCGCAAGAACAATATAGCAATATTTCCCTGTACCACGAAAATGGCAAAGTGAAAAAAATGAAAGAAATCGAAGGCGAGGTGATTGAATTATATCTGAAGCGCTTTCGTAATCGTCCTCAGGCTGCGGCAAATGCTTTGGGCATTGGGCTTGCGACTATTTATCGCAAAAAGAAGCAGCTTGCGGGCTAGCTTTTAGCCAAAGCCCGAATCTCTTCGTTACTATCCCTCAACAAAGCTTGCAACTCCGAAAATCTCGCCTTTATCTCCTCAAGATGCGCGATATCATCGGCTCTTGCCAGCTCCTCAACCTCATCGGCTTTTGCGGATAATATCTTCGCGCCAATTTGCGCAGATGGAGATTTTAAGGTATGCGCAGCATTCATTATCATACCAAAATTCTCCGACTCTATTCCATTTTGAATTTTCTTCTCCTGCTCATCTACAGTTTTAAAATAGGCATTTAGCATATTTACAAAATTATCTTCCATCAGCTCGCGCAATTTATTGAAAGAATCTATATCCAGCAGCCTAGCCTTTGCTGCTTGCTGATTATCGCCCGAAGAATCCGCTTGCCTTCCCTCTTCTACCCATCTGGAAATCACTGTTTGCAAGTCACTTTCGCTAACCGGTTTGGTCAAAAAATCATCCATTCCGGCATTTAGGCATTTTTCCCTGTCACCCGACATTGCATGCGCTGTTAAGGCAATTATCGGAGTTTTTTTCAACTTGCCCTGCTCTGCCAAAGCCACAATTTCACCAGTTGCAGTATAGCCGTCTTTTTCCGGCATTTGGCAATCCATGAATATGATATCAAATTCACCCGATTGAACCTTGGCAACCGCCTCATTACCATCCGAAGCAATCTCTACCGCGCAGCCCAAGCTTTCCAGCATTTTTGATGCAACAATTTGATTAACGCGATTATCTTCAGCCAATAGGACTTTTACCATAGGTTGTATTTTAACCGCAGATAATTAATTTAGCGTTAACGACTGACCTAAATCGTTTCAGTTTGATATCCTTGCGATCCCCTAATCACAAACGCCCGCACAAGACTGTAAAACGGCTACTCACTCAGCGCTCCCCGGAAGTCGCGCAGCACGGCAATCCGAATGTTTATTCCGCGAGAATCTGCACCAGAGCCTTTACGATATTACGCTTTTTCTTATCCTTTATTTTAGCGAAATTCCTTGCAAAATTCATCTGCTCTTTTTGCGGGATGGAAACTCTGTTTTTCACCTGCTCCCCCTCTATTTCTGCGAAGAAATAATCGCTAGAAACATTGAACATCTTTGCCAGCGCATAGAGCTTTCCGGCGGCTATTCGATTAGTCCCGCTTTCATATTTTGCAAGCTGCTGATGCGATATACTCAGCGCTATCGCCACTTCATCACGCGTATAGCCGCGCATCGTCCTTAAACCCTTGATTGCCTGACCGATTTTTACATCGATGCTTACATCTTCGCTTACATCATTATTAATTTTCATAACTTGTTATCCCCATAGTAGTTTATAAGGATTAATAATGCACGCAGCGTGCCAAAGCTAACCTATTGTTTTATATAGATGGGCAGGAAATCGAGAGTTGCAAAATGCAACCGCTGTATCATATTGAGAAGCGAAATTACAACTATTAATATAGATTTAACTAAAATTATCGTAAGTTGAATATAGTTAAATAAATGCACCTAATGATTGAAATGAATAAAGTAGCAAAATCAACTATAAGTATAATCAATGAGAATCACCTCATTCTGCTGGGCGTTGCTAATCTAGCAATCATTTCCTCTTGCAGCCTTGCCCTTTTTCTAAGCATCACTTCACCAACGGCAACCAGCACAGCTCTTACCTTTTTTCCGACCTTCTTTGCGTTCATAAATTGCGTTTATCTCTGCCTGTACAATCTAGAGATTCGCAAAACTATAAAATCACTGAAGCGAGCTTTCTTAAATCAGGATTACTCGCAAATCAGTCATAAATCTCACAACCAGCATATTAATATTATACAAAGCTATATTAATAACATACTTCATAGGGCTGAGAAACAAAATCGCCTGTTTAATAAGGTTATTGACCGCTCAGAGAGAGTAAAAAACAAGGCCACAAAATTAAATCAATTAAAATCTGAGTTTCTAGCTAATATGAGCCATGAGCTGAGAACTCCCCTGCATGCAATCTTGGGTTTTTCTAAAATAAGCATGAAGAAGATTGGCGCAGAGGAAAATAGGGTCATAGTCAAGCATCTGGAAACCATTTTTAGCAGCGGCAACAGGCTATTAAACACGGTAAATGCAATATTGGATTTATCAAAGCTTGAGGCAGGGAAAGTGGAATTTGAAATGTCTGACTCAAATATCCTTGAAATTACTCAGGAATTAAACCGAGATTTTCAATCATTATTGCTGGATAAGCAGGTGGAAATGAAAGTGAACAACCGCCTATTTCACGAAGAGCTTATATTTGATAAAGAAAAAATCTCGCAAGTTGTGCAAAACCTAATCTCAAATGCCATCAAATTTGCACCACAAGGTAGCACTATAAATATTACGCTAGAAGAAGAGCAGATAGAAAATATACCAAACCTCAAATTCTCAATCGAAGATTCCGGACAAGGCATCCCCGAAGATGAACTCGAGTTGATTTTTGATAAATTCACACAAAGCACAAAGCATAAAGCCGGAAGCGGCGGAACCGGACTAGGCTTATGCATCGCTCAGGAAATAATAAAAGCCCATAACGGACAAATCTGGGCAGAAAATATGGATTCCGGAGGAGCAAAATTCAGCTTCACCATCCCGCTAAATCTTAACGTATCAGAGTTTCAAATTATCGCAGAGGCTATATGAATAATCCAGTTTTATCACAGCAAAGCAATGAAAAGCCAACAATTCTCGTTGTGGATGACGAGGAAAACAATTTAGCAATCCTTGAAAGCTATCTGATTGATGCCGGATATGATGTTATCACGGCAACTAACGGTAAAGAAGCTTGGGACTTTCTCAAAATCTTCGGTGAGAATGTTAGCCTTATATTACTTGATAGGATGATGCCGGTTATGGATGGTATGGAATTTATGAAGTTGCTAAAAGGTCATCCACGCCATTATGAAATTCCGATTATTATGCAAACTGCGGCGGCAATGCGCAATCAGGTCGAAGAAGGTATAAAATGTGGGGTTTATTATTATTTGCGCAAGCCGTTTGACGAAGAAATGGTACTGAAACTCATTCGCCAAGCTCTCAAGGGGCGGCGCAACATCCGAGTGTTGAGGAAAAGACAAATTTCCGATGATGGAAAATCGGAAGATATGTATTATTCTCCGACTCTGTTCAAAGATATTTAACTATTTTGCGTTAAAATCACCTCATGGAAGACGAGAAAAAACTTATATTAATTGTAGAAGATAACCCATTCATGCAATCTGTAATCACGCAATATCTCAAAAAAATGGGGCATGTTTCACATATCGCATCAACCGGTGCGGAAGCGTTGGAGATGCACTCACGTAATGAATATAGCCTGATTTTTCTGGATTGCCAGATACCGATTCTAAGCGGCTATGAGGTCGCTAGAGAAATTCGCAAACGTGAGGATGACCGCAATCAAACTAAAACACCTATCATCGCCTGTACTGCAAACACTATGGATGGTGACCGCGAGCGTTGCCTTGAAGCGGGAATGAGCGACCACATCACCAAGCCGGTGGATGATTCCAAAATGCAGCGCATCCTGATGAAGTGGCTATAAAGAAACCTGCCGGATTGCCTCATAAATCACCGCACTTGCCGTATTTGACAGATTAAGCGAGCGTATCTTATCGGAATACATCGGTAATTTATAAAAGCCATCAGCATAGTTATTGTGATACTCTTCCGGCAATCCCGCCGTTTCCGAGCCGAATATCAAATATGAATTCGTGCTAAATTTTGCATCATAATAAATCTTCTCCGCCTTGGTGCTGAAGAAAAACAAATCACTCTCATCAGGCTTCCGCACCGCCAAAAACTCCGCCCAGTCATCATAATGGCTGATATTCAAATATTGCCAATAATCCAGCCCTGCCCGCTTAATTTCCTTCGCATCAAAGTGAAATCCGCATGGATGGATAATAATCAGCTCTGCGCCCAGCGCAACACATGTGCGCCCGATTGCTCCGGTATTCCAATGAATCTGCGGATGAACGAGGATGATTTTGAGAGAATGCTTTAGATGCATTATGCCAATGACTTAATCGCCAAT
>PCXJ01000080.1 GCA_002787615.1 Alphaproteobacteria bacterium CG11_big_fil_rev_8_21_14_0_20_44_7 | reverse complement strand
TCAAATCAAGAATTATGATGTCATAATCATAAATTTTGCCGATTTCCAGCCCTTCTTCACCTAAATCCGCCGTATCGCAAACAATCCCTTCGCTGGCGAGTGCCAGTTCGATTGAGCGTGCGGTTGAGGCATCGTCTTCTACTAATAATACGCGCATTCTAATACTCCCTTGTTAATCAGAAATTAATATTGATTAAGTTTATATTAATCTGTCTGAATAAAAATTACAAACGTTTTTTTAACTAATTCTCTAATACTTCTCGTAAAACAAACCCATCTTTACCGAATATTAAACATTTAGAGAAATGATATTGTATAGAAAGTGAAAAAAATTCCCGAAATACAATTTTTTGATGTAATTTTGCAATAAGATGAAGTCAGTAATAAAAGAAATAGATAGAATTGAAGAAGTCCGAATTTATGGCTCTGTGACCAGAGTTTCGGGGCTGACGGCTGAGTGTGGCGGTTTGGATAAGTATCTGAGCCTTGGTTCGCGGCTGAAAATATACCCAAAAAAGGCGCAGCCGATTAATGCGGAAGTTGTTGGAATTGACCATAACCATGTGCTGATGATGCCTTTTGGTTCGCTGGAAGGCGTGGGTGTGGGTGATAAAGTTGAGGTAATATCTGCCGATTCGGTGATTTATCCTTCAGAGGATTGGCTGGGTAGGGTGATAAATGCTTTTGGTGAGCCGATTGATGATAAAGGGCTGTTAGCCAAGGGTGATGAGCCATATTTGCTGAAAAACCAGCCTCCTCCGGCGCAAAAGCGCAATCGTGTAGGGGGCAAGATAGATTTGGGTGTGCGCGCTATGAATGCTTTCACCACTTGCTGCGAAGGGCAGAGAATGGGGATTTTCTCCGGAAGTGGGGTTGGGAAATCAATGCTGATGGCGATGATTGCCAAATATTCCAGTGCCGATGTGAACGTTATCGGCTTAATCGGTGAACGTGGGCGGGAAGTTCAGGAATTTATTGAGGATTATCTCGGTGAAGAAGGGCTAAAACGCTCAATAGTAATAGTTTCCACCTCAGATGAACCGGCTTTGCTTAGGAAATATGCGGCTTTTGTGACTTTGGCAGTCGCAGAATATTTTCGTGATAGCGGCAAAAAAGTGCTGTGCATGATAGATTCAGTCACGCGTTTTGCTATGGCGCAGCGTGAAATAGGGCTGGCAGCAGGTGAGCCGCCAACCTCAAAAGGTTATACGCCAAGTGTTTTTGCCGATTTGCCAAAATTGCTGGAACGCGCAGGGCCGGGCACAAATAATGGTTCAATCACCGGATTATTCTCAGTTTTGGTGGAGGGCGGTGATATGGAAGAGCCGGTGGCTGATGCGGTACGCGGGATTTTGGACGGGCATATAGTGCTGGACAGAAAAATTGCCGAGCGCGGGCGTTTTCCGGCGGTGAATGTACTAAAATCTATTTCGCGTATGATGCCAAATTGCAATAGTGAGGAGCAAAATAAGATTGTGGCGCGGGCGCGGGAGTTGCTTTCTTCCTATGATGATATGGCGGAAATGATACGTTTGGGCGCATATCGCAAAGGTTCTGACGTGCTGGTTGATGAGGCGATTGAATATCACCCGAAAATTGAGCATTTCCTCAAACAGGATTCTTCCGATCATACAAGTTTGGAAAAAGGCTATGAGATGCTGGCGAATTTGTTGGATATGAATGATGTAAACGCGAATATCGCAGCTAGTCAAAGCGAAGAAGAGGAATAGATGGAAAGAGTGGGTAAATTTTTATTGATAGCCGTGCAGCAATATGGGGCAATTCTTCTCTCGGCTGTGGCAGCTCATTATTTGCTGGTGGGTTTGAAGCATCTTTCGTTGTTTAGTGAGGAGCAGATTATTTTTATCAGAGAATATCATCTCTGGTTTATCTTGATAATCCCTCTGATAATCGGATTATTATTGCCAAAAAAGCGCGTATTTAAATCTGAAACGATGATTAATGCCGACATCGACAAGGTTTTTGCTTTTCTGACTGACCCGAAGCATAATGAAATTCTAAATAATGCGAGAGTAACCATCCTGCAAGATAATGGTGATGATATAAAATATAAAATATTTGATAGTGAAAATATTTATGTACATGCGCTAATAAATCGTGATGGATATAGCGATGAGATTGAGGGCTATACTTTCTGGCCGTTTCTGAGTGAAGATAAGCTTGACCAAAAATTTATTAACTCGGATATAAAAGATTTGCGCCCCGCAACCAAATATATTGAGAGGCATAATTATAGCAGGGAAGGCGGGCAAACAAAATATTCCTGCGTTTTGGAAGTTTATGAGAAAAAAGGGCCTTATTTCAAACTTCTGGCGTTTATCTTAACCTTATTTAGCTCGCCTACCAGAATGTTTAGCCGAAAAGTCAAAAAATATCTTGAGGCGAATTAAATGGTGAAACCGCTAAAAACCCTAATTCGCCTTTCCAAGAATGAGGTGGATGCAAAGCGCAAAGAGCTGGTGGCTTTGGAGAAGATAAAACAGGGATTTGTGGAATCGCATGATGCGCTGAGGGAAAGGTTGGCGGAAGAAGCGCGGATTTGTGCGGAATTGCCGGAGGCATCGGGTTCATATGGCAGTTTTGCCAAGGTGACGTTGGAGAAATTAGAGAAGATTTCCGCAGAAATTGCCCGCTTGGAAGCCAAAATTGAGAAAATGCGGCAGGAAATGCATATATTATTCGCTGAGCAGAAAAAGTATGAAATTGCGCTGGATAACAAGCAGACGGCGATTAAGCAAGAATCCGACAAGAAAGATACGCAGAATCTCGATGAGATAGCGACAATTGGCTATGTGCGCGGGAAAAAGGCTTAGTTGGCTTATGCATCAATCCCTTTGTCGCTGTGCATAGTTTGGCTGAATTTCTCATCCAATGGGCGGATGGGAAAATCGCGTGCGACGCTGAAATCTATATCGCCGCGAAATCCGGTGATTTCCTGCGTGTTATAATAAATTGTGGAAATCTCATTTTTTACATCGGCATCAAGCGGCTTTAGGCTGCGGATTATCAAATCAAAATTATTTCCGGCAGATTTGCGGCGGAAAAACCCATCAAGCTGTATCTCGCCGAAAAATCCGGTTTCAATTTCCACAATAAAACGCGTGGCGGAATTTTCCGGATTCTCGCTATTTTCATCTTCCAGATATCTGACATGGAGGCGCGCTTGCTGCAATTCCGAGCCGTCAAAAACCGGAAAAAGCAGGGTTTGCCAGCTATTGGAAGAATCATTCAGTAAGCTGCGTAATTGCGAGAAATCACCACGTAATTTAGAAACAAGCTGCTCTCGGGTTTGCTCATCAAGCGTATCCAGCAATTCACTACTTAGCCAGTTATTGATATTGCCATCTTTTACCGTGGTCATAAAGCCAATCAAACGGCTCATAAACAGCCCGTCCAGTCCGGTAACTTTGGCAAGCGCGTTCTGGGCATTTGGCGCGGCGGCGTTTAGTGCGTGATTTAGCTCTGCCAGCGTTGAAAAAATTCCGGTTAGGGTTTTTAGCGGATTTTCCTTGGGAAGTTGCGCGATATCGGCCTCGCCGCCAAATCCGGTTATTTGCAGATTCATAACCATTCCCGGCTTGATTTTGCCGGTTTCAAACGGGTTGTTAAGCTGGATTGTACCGAGCTTGGTATCAACAATCATCTGCCTGCCGGATTCTGATAGCACCAAGGCATTCAGCTTGATTGAGCCATCAGAAGATAGAGTTGAATTCGGAGTGAAGTTTTGCTTGGGATCGGAGGAATTAAGCGCGGCTTGCTGATGGAATTCCTGCCCTTTTAGCGCCTGATTCTGGGTTTCCACCTTCACCCCTTCCATGGATTTGGCTGCATTTGCAAGCGGGTTTGCGGGCTGGGTTTGCTGCGGAGTTTCCAGATTGGTTATCTTAAAATCAATATGTGTGCCCGCTTTTAAATTCGGTGGTAAATTTGTGAGAATTTTGTTTGCTGCATTTTGGTCAAATGAAAGTGATATATTCGCCTTTATACCTTGCAGGATTTCAGGGACGGGCTGGACGACAACGCCATTCGTGATGCTGGTGCTAGAACTGCCCAGAACCACTGCCGATTTTGGTGCGGCTGTGGCGGCTACTTGCTGCCCTTGAATTGCTGTTTGCCCTGAGGCTGCCCCCTGTGCTTGCGCGGGGACATTGGCAGTATCAACCTTCACCGTATTATGATTTGTGACATTGACCAGTTTGAGAAGCGGTAATTGTTGCTGTGGGTTTTGTAATTGATTGGA
>PCXJ01000054.1:605-4190 GCA_002787615.1 Alphaproteobacteria bacterium CG11_big_fil_rev_8_21_14_0_20_44_7 | reverse complement strand
GCGATGCGGGGTGGAAGGTGCAATCCTCGGAAATCGGCAGTTTTTCCTTTGGCACGCGCCCGAAAACTTCAGACGATGCGCAAACATGGATAATTGCCTCTTTTTTGTTGAGGCGTAATGATTCCAAAATAATCGCAGTGCCCTGAATATTTGTTTCAAACGTATCAAGCGGTGAAGTGAAGCTGGTTTTCGGGTAACTTTGTGCGGCGAGGTGAAAAACATAATCCGGCATAGTTTCACGAATTACATTATCAATTGCGCAATAATCCCGCAAATCGGCATAATGCAAAAATACGCGGTCTTTGGCATTTATTCTGGGGACGATATGCTCAAGATTATCTAACGGGCTACGCCAACGGCAGATTCCATGAATTTCCCAATCAGTGTTTTCCAGCAGGAAATCGGCCAGATGTGAGCCTACCATTCCAGTGATTCCCGTGATTAATGCTTTTTTGCTCATAATAATTCTATTGCCTCATGCAAATCTTTGATAACCAAATCGGCTATTGTTGTTATTTCTGAATTTTGTTGATTAAACAAGATTTTTTGCCGAATGCCAGCATTTTGTGCAGCTTGTATGTCGGTTTCTCTATCTCCAATCAGGATTGAGTCATTTAGGTTAAGGTCAAATTCGGCTTTTGCCCGTAAAATCATCCCCGGATTTGGCTTTCTGTCGGGGCATTCTTTTTTATATTCACCGATGCCATGTTCAGGATGGTTGGGAGAATAATAGGTTTTTGTGATTTCGCAATTTTCTTCAGCGAATTTCTCTTCTATACATTTGGTCAACTCCAGAAATTCTTGCTCAGTATAATATCCGCGCCCGATTCCGGCCTGATTCGTTACCACAAAAACTTTGTATGATTTTTTATTTGCCGCGCGCACTAGCTCAAAAATCCCATCAATAAAATCAAAGTTGCTGATTTTATGTACATAATTATAATCGGCATTTATCACGCCATCGCGGTCTAAAAACAATGCTTTGTGGATGGTTTTATTTGAGTTCATTCTGCGCTCGCTCATAATCTTCGGGGATGCCGATATCAATAAAATATCCATCGGCGATGATGTAATTCGCGTGGATTTTGGCGATATTCGGTATCATAAAATCAGTTTCAAATGAGAGTTTTTGCGGCAGGTTTTGTGATTTCAACCATTCGCAATTTATGATATAACTCCCGCCATTAATGCATCCTTTGCCTTTCACGCCTTTTTCGGTGAAATTTTGCACCTTGCCATCCTGCACATTTACCCTGCCATAACGCGCGGTGTCAGGCACTTCGCGCAATGCGATGCTAAAATTGCCGGAATGCGCTGCCATAAATTTGCGATAGTCCAATTCCAGAAATGTGTCACCATTGATGATGATAACATCGCCGCTCAAATTCGCCTTATTTATTGAGTTTAAAATCGCGCCGCCCGTGCCGAGCGGTTCTGCTTCTTCGGCAAAGGATATATGCGCTGAATTCTCAAAATAATCATGGATTTGCTGTTTGAGGTAATATGTCGAAAGCACAAATTCCTCGATGCCTTGCTTTTGCAGATAATCAATCAGCACCGCCAAAAACGGCTTCCCGTTTATATCTGCCATCGGCTTTGGCGTGTTGGGGAGGATGTGCTTCAACCTAGTTCCGAATCCACCTGCTAAAATTATCGCTTTCATGTCTAGGATGATGTTTTCGGTTTATATTCAGCGGCGAAGATATTATCCTCGATAATTCCGCATAAGATATGTCCGGTGGCGATGTGGCCTTCCTGAATTTTTGGGGTTGCTGTGGATGGGATGTTGATTTGATAATCCACCAGCGCGCCAACATCACGTCCATCTTCGCCCAGAAACCCGATAGTGGTGATGTGTTTTGCTTTGGCGGATTTTACGGCTTCGATTATATTTGCGCTGCGCCCAGAGGTCGAAAAAACAATCAGCAAATCTTTTTCATTTCCCAACGCTTCAACTTGCCGCGAAAATGATTTTAAATAGCCATAATCATTGCCAATTGCGGTTAGTGCCGATGTATCAACGGTAAGCGCGATGGCATTGAGCCCCGGTCTGTCATAATTTAATTTGCTAACCAATTCTGCGGCGAGATGCTGGGAATCAGCCGCCGAGCCGCCATTTCCGCAAAACATGATTTTTCCGCCATTCCGCACGATTTCTGTAGCAATCTCGCCAAGCTCTGCAATTTTCTGAATAAACGCATCATCGCTCAGGATTTTCTCGAACAACTCTTTGGTTTTTGTATATTCCTGCTTGATATAATTTTGCATCAACTGCCTTTGATAATATTGAACTTGGTGAGCCTTTCAGCATTTTTCTGCTTATCGCTTCCCATAAATTCTTTGAGGTTATCGCTGTGGCCGTCAAGCTGCAAATGGGCATAATCCCTGCGCATCATTGATTCATGCGAGAAGCTGCTCGGGCTATAAAACGCAACATGCGAGCCTTTGTTTTCAAAATCAAAGGGAATCCATAGCAGGTCTTTTAAGGCTTCCAGCACTTTCGGTTGATTTTCCGGTTTGACATAAAATAAGATAAATCCGCCGCCGCCGGCACCGAGGAGTTTTCCTCCGGTTGCACCGGAATCCATCGCTTTTTGGTAGATATCATCAATAAAACTATTGCTGATTTTGTCTGTCAGGCTGCGTTTCAATTTCCAATTTTCATGCATTAATTTGCCGAAATCTTCCAAATCACCATTTGCGGTGAGTAAATCTATGGCGACATCAACCGATTTTCGCATTTCGTTTAATTCCGCAGTTTTCTTCGGGATGCTGGTCATTTTATCTTTGGCGATATCGCTGGCATTACGGGAAATTCCAGTGAAAAATAACAGTAAATTGCTTTTCAATTCCGCCAAGCGTGAAGGCAAAACTGGCAGGGGCGTAACCTGAAAGCTGCCATCTCTGGAGATTTCAATCTTGTTAAATCCACCATAAGCTGCCGCGATTTGGTCTTGCACGCCGACATTTTCTTTGAGCAATTCACGCTCAACATAAACCGCTTCTGCCGCTAATTCCTGCTTTGTGCATAATTGCCCGCGCAAAGAATACATTGCATTGAGCATTCCAACCGTGAAAGATGAGCTTGAGCCTAGCCCGGAGCGTGCGGGTAAATCTCCCTGATGGAAAATCTCCACGCCTTTTTGCACATCGAGATGCTTCAAAACCTCGCGCACTACGGGATGTTTGATTTCATCAGCCGTGTTTGCGCCTTCAATTTCGCTCCACACGATGCGATGTTTATATTCAAAAAACGGCGGTTTATATAGGGAAATCAGGGTGCAATAATAATTTATTGTCGAGGAAAGTACCGCCCCACCATGCTCCTGATACCATGTGTGATAATCTGTACCGCCACCAAAAAATGAGATACGATAGGGGGTTCTGGTTATAATCATATGATATAGTTAGTTGTTGATGTCCTAAAAATCAATATTTCTCTGTCGGCCAGATATATTTTCCCTTATGCGCGGGGTTGAATGTGGATTCAACGATATATTCCGCCACCAGCCTTTCATTGAGATGTTGATGCGATTTTTTCCACCCGGAGGTGGCGATTTTGCGGCGTGCCTTATCATCTTTCTT
>PCXJ01000054.1:0-587 GCA_002787615.1 Alphaproteobacteria bacterium CG11_big_fil_rev_8_21_14_0_20_44_7 | reverse complement strand
CAGCGCTTCTTCCTTGGTGCTGAAATAAACCGCTTCTTTGTCTTCGGCAAACATCTCTTCCAGATTCCCGCCGCGCCTGATGAAGGTGAGCAGGCCGCTGCCCATATAATGCGAAATTCTATCGGAGGAATATAGGTATAAATCCTCGGCGCCGGCATCTTCATTTTTGCCGTCATCGCGGATGGTGTTGAGGTTCAGCCCCATTTTGCAATTGGCGATTTTGTCATAATAGCGTGCATCGAGGATTTCCGGCTTGCCATTCATCCCGTGATAATCAATTGAAACTTCCCCGCTTTGCTCGATGAATAATGGCACATCGCGGCGAAAATCTCCTTCGTAAGAATCACGGTGGCCGCGCATTGCCCAGAAAATATCATGCTCTTGGTCGGAGTTTTCATGGCATTTCGGCCAGTCAATTGAGGCATCCACCGCATTCGGGATATAGCTGACAAACCCGTGCTTGTTGCTGAATTTCTTCAATCCCGCGCCTGCCGTGGTGATGAAAGTTGCGTCAACAACGCCGAGCTTTGATTGCAGCATTTTTGTATTATGCTCGCGGAAAATCACATCCACGTTGAATTGTGCGA
>PCXJ01000040.1 GCA_002787615.1 Alphaproteobacteria bacterium CG11_big_fil_rev_8_21_14_0_20_44_7 | reverse complement strand
GCGAGCAGCAAATTCAGCGTGAAAGAGTTGCCGCCGCAAAGCTGGAAGAATACGAAAAAGCGCCGAAGGTGACAAAGGAAATGGAGGGTCGTTTCAAGAAATTGGCGACAAAGGTCGGTATTGCGGGGGCGGATTTATGCAAGGATATCGGCAATAATAGCTGCAATTTCGTGTTTAACCTCAAGGAAGATAAGCAGTTGAACGCATATGCGGATGGCAAAAATATATTCATCACCACTGCGATGGCGAAATTTGCCGCAAATGATGAGGAATTGGCGAATGTTATGGCGCATGAATATGCACATAACGTGATGCGCCATGTTGCCTCAACCCAGCAAAATGCGGCACTAGGTGCGATTCTGGGTGCGGCTTTGGAATATGGCTTGCAAACGCAGGGCATTTCTGCGGGCGGGAATTTGTCGCAAGCAGGCGCGCAGATGGGCGTTTTGCGCTATTCCGTTGGATTTGAAAAAGAGGCGGATTATATCGGCTTGTATATATTGGAGCGCACCGGATATAAGTCCGAAGATGCGTTGGATTTCTGGCGCAAAATGTCGCAGGCTAATGAGCAGGCGATTGATACGGGTGTGACCCATCCCACAAATCCTGAGCGTTTTGTTGCCATGAAAAAGACAATTGAGGAAATTGAAGCAAAACGCCGCAATAAACAACCTCTCATCCCGAATTTTAAAAAGAAAGATTAGGTTCAATACCCATCCGGTTTTACGCGGGCGAAGGTGAGGGCATAAACGCGTTTTGCTCCTGCGGATTTTAGGGCGGCAGCGCAGGCATTCAGTGTTGCTCCGGTGGTCATCACATCATCGACAAGAATGATATTTTTACCCATAACGTCAATTTTTGCATCCAGACAAAATGCACCCTCAACATTTTTATGACGCTCCCTAAAGCTCAGCCTTGTTTGTTGCTTTGTGGCTTTGATTCGTCGTAGCAAAAATGGTTCGTAATTCAGCTTCATCTCATCGGCAACCGATTTGGCAAGCAGCGCGGATTGGTTATATTTTCGCATATATTTACGGCGATAATGCAATGGTACAGCTGCGATAATATCAATTTTGCCACGGATTTTCTGCGCCCTTTTTGCCATCATTTTTGCCATATAGGGGGCAAGATTGGTTTTATCCTGAAATTTTAGCCGTGATGACAGTCTTTTTCCCGCGCCTTCATATTCACAAACCGATAAAGCTTTTGTATAGCGCGGCTTTTGGGCGTTGCAAGCTTGGCATAGCGCGTCTTTGCCCATATCAAAATCAAAGGGCAAATTGCATTTTTTGCAATGATATTTCCCGATAAACTTGATTTCCTGCCAACATGCCGCACATACTTGCCCGTGCTTTTCTACCACATCAGCGCAGCATAAACAGCTCGGCGGGAGCAGAGTGTCAAAAAAAACTTGCGAAAACTCTTTGGTCAATTTAACAATTCTCATATGAGCAATATACCACTTAAAATTACTAATGTCGGCAAGGTTTTTGATAAAAAAAAGCGGGTTATTTCCGATATTAATTTTAATGTTAATAAGGGCGAAGTTTTTGGCCTTATCGGGCTGAATGGGGTCGGTAAAACCACATTAATCAAAGTTATTCTCGATTTGTTGCAAGCAACCGAGGGCGGGGTTGAAATTTTTGGCGTAAATTCTAAGAAATTTGAATCACGTAAAAAACTGGCATATTTGCCGGAAAAATTTGTTCCGTCACAGCTTTTGAAAGGTAATGAATTCCTGAACTTGTCGCTTGGCTATTATGATAAAAAATTGGATATCAAAAAAGCTGAAGCAGGAGCGGATAAGCTGGGGCTTGACCCGAAAGTGCTGACCAGCCGCGTTGGGAAATATTCAAAAGGCATGTCGCAAAAGCTTGGCTTGCTCGGCACATTTTTGACGGAAGCGCCGTTGCTGATTCTCGATGAGCCGATGAGTGGGCTTGACCCGCGTGCCCGCGTGCAGCTCAAAGATTATTTGCTGGAATATCGCGGCAAGGACAGAACGATATTTTTCAGCTCGCATATACTTTCCGATATTGATGAAATTTGTGATCGCGTTGGGGTTATTCATGGTGGCGGTTTGAAATTCATTGGAACGCCGAAAGAAATGAAGCAGCAATTTGGTGATGAAATTCTGGAGCGTGCATTCCTCAACTGTATTGACGGCAAAAAAACAGTGGCTAAGAAGCCGGTAGTTGCTAAAAAAGCAGTGGTGAAGAAAAAAGCACCTGCTAAAAAGACGGCGACTAAGAAAGCAGCGCCGAAAAAAGCAGCGCCGAAAAAAGCCAAGAAGTCTTAGTTGAAATATCGCGATTAATCTTCTAATAATACCAGCATGACAAATATCATTGACGGAAAGGCATTCGCTGCCAAACTGCGCGCCGAAATTGCCGAAGAAATAAAACGAGATGGATTAAAGCCCGGTTTGACGGTGATTCTGGTCGGGGATGACCCTGCCAGCCATGTTTATGTCGCCAACAAGGATAAGGCGGCGAATGAAGTCGGCATCAATGCAAAAACCATTAAGCTGCCCGCCGATACTCCCGAGGCGGATTTGCTCGGCAAAATTGCTGAATTGAATAATGACAGCGCGGTTCATGGGATTCTGGTGCAATTGCCCTTACCGAAACATATTGATGAAAATGCGGTGATAAACGCAATTTTTCCCGACAAGGATGTTGATGGATTTCATGTGATAAATGCAGGGCGCGCTGCCACTGGCCAAGATGCACTTGTGCCATGCACGCCGCTTGGTTGCTCATTGATGCTGAAAGATGTTTTGGGAGATTTAAGCGGGCTAAATGCGGTGGTTATCGGGCGTTCAAATATTGTCGGCAAGCCGATGGCGAATTTACTGCTCAAAGAAAATTGCACGGTGACGATTGCCCATTCGCGCACCAAAAACCTAGCAGAAGTTTGCGCGCAGGCGGATATTTTGGTTGCGGCAGTTGGTCGCCCGAAAATGGTCAAGGCAAATTGGGTCAAAGATGGCGCGGTGGTGATTGATGTTGGTATTAATCGTCAGGATGACGGCAAATTATGCGGTGATGTGGATTTTGCCGAAGTCGCGCCAAAATGCAAAGCCATCACACCTGTTCCGGGTGGGGTTGGGCCAATGACGATTGCCTGCCTGCTGAAAAATACAGTCACCGCTTGCCGCAGAATTGCTAACTAAGCCGCCTTTGGGCTTTTTTCTTTCGGCGTATTTTTGATGACTTTATCAAGATATTGCCCGGTGATGGATTCCTTCACCTTTGCAACTTCCTGCGGTGTTCCGGTGGCAACAACTTTTCCACCTTTATGTCCGCCGCCGGGGCCGATATCTATGATATAATCCGCCGTTTTTATGACATCCATATTATGCTCAATCACAAGGCAAGTATTGCCGGAATCAACCAATTTATGCAAAACCCGCAGCAATTTAGCGATATCATCCGTATGCAAACCTGTGGTCGGTTCATCCAATATATATAATGTCCGTCCGGTAGATTTGCGTGAAAGCTCCTTGGCGAGTTTGATACGCTGTGCTTCCCCGCCCGAAAGCGTGGTTGCTGATTGTCCGATTTTAATATAGCTCAAGCCCACTTCGTTCAAAGCCTCAAGCTTATCTTTGATTTGCGGGTGATTGGTGAAAAATCCAAGCGCATCTTCAACTGTCATATTCAGTACATCAGAGATGGATTTATCCTTATATTTAACTTCCAAAGTTTCGCGATTATAGCGTTGTCCGTGGCATTCTTCACATTTAACATAAACATCAGGCAGGAAGTGCATTTCAATCTTTATCATTCCATCACCTTGGCAGGCTTCGCAGCGTCCACCTTTGACATTGAAGCTAAAGCGTCCCGGTTTATAGCCGCGCGCTTTGGATTCAGGAAGCTCGGTAAACCAATCGCGGATATGGTTGAAAGCGCCGGTGTAAGTAGCGGGGTTCGAGCGCGGAGTACGTCCGATTGGCGATTGGTCGATTTCGATAATCTTATCAATAAATTCCAGTCCGGTGATTTTATCAAACTTGCCGGGATTGGTTTTTGTGCCGTTTAGCATCTTAATCGCAGCGCGATATAATGTCTGGATTATAAGTGTGGATTTCCCGCCGCCTGAAACTCCGGTAACGCAGGTGAATGTGCCAAGCGGAATTGAGCAATCAACATTTTGCAAATTGTTGGAGCGTGCATTGAAAATCTGGATTTTCTTGATTTTGCTGCCTTTGCGATGTTCTTTTGGTACGGGGATAAATTTCTCACCGCGCAGATATTGTCCGGTAATGCTGTTTTTATTATTCGCA
>PCXJ01000002.1:6029-6377 GCA_002787615.1 Alphaproteobacteria bacterium CG11_big_fil_rev_8_21_14_0_20_44_7 | reverse complement strand
TGGGCATTACCATATTGATACAGAAATAAATGGTGTGACAATAAAGTTCATGGTTGATACAGGTGCAAGTGATGTTGTGCTAACAAAAAACGATGCTAAGAAACTTGGTATTAATTTACATAATCTTGATTACACAAAAATGTATAACACAGCTAATGGCATTACCTATGGTGCTCCAATTGTTATAAATAAGATTAAGATAGATAATTTTGTTATTTATAACATAAAAGCCTCTGTAAATAATTCTGAAATGGAGCAGTCACTTTTAGGAATGAGCTTCTTAGACAAGCTAGGAGGTTATGAAGTGCGTAATGGCATACTAACTCTTTGGGTGAAGTAAGATTGTTG
>PCXJ01000002.1:5790-5956 GCA_002787615.1 Alphaproteobacteria bacterium CG11_big_fil_rev_8_21_14_0_20_44_7 | reverse complement strand
AATTGATAATATGCTGCAAAAGTCATTATTGAATAAGTGGCTGATTATATTGTTGTATTTGATTTTTGTTTGTTGTGGTTAGTTACAAAAATGGGACTATGAATTCCCGGTTCCTGGGTTCGATTCTCCGTCTGGCCTCCGGTTTCCGGCGCTTGCAAGTCATCTG
>PCXJ01000002.1:2172-5742 GCA_002787615.1 Alphaproteobacteria bacterium CG11_big_fil_rev_8_21_14_0_20_44_7 | reverse complement strand
CGGAATCTATGTCTGTCGAACGCCGCAAAATGCTGAAAATTCTGGGTGCAGAGCTGGTTTTGACCGAGGCGGCAAAAGGCATGAAAGGGGCAATTGAAAAAGCGCAGGAAATTGCGAATAGCAACCCTAATGCATTGATTTTGCAGCAATTTATGAATCCGGCAAACCCGCTAATCCACAGAAACACAACCGCCAATGAAATTTGGAATGATACAAACGGCAAAGTGGACGTGTTTGTGACTGGAGTTGGTACGGGCGGAACATTGACCGGAACCGGACAAGTTTTGAAAGAGAAAAAGCCGAACGTGAAAATCATTGCAGTTGAGCCGGAAGATTCACCTATATTATCCGGCGGACAACCTGGCCCTCACAAAATTCAGGGCATCGGCGCCGGTTTTATTCCAGATATTCTCGATACGGATTTGATTGATGAGGTGATTACTGTCGGCAATCAGACATCATTTGACGTTGCCCGTAAAATGGCAAAGTTGGAAGGGATTCCGGTTGGTATTTCTTCAGGTGCAACTGTTTCTGCGGCTTTGGAAGTGGCAAAGCGCGATGATATGAAGGGTAAAACCATTGTGGTGATTATTGCTTCATCAGCAGAGCGCTATTTAAGCACTGATTTATTTGCGGAATAAGTCTAATCAAATGGAATTTGACGAAAACCAAAAACTGCGCTATGCGCGGAATATGATTCTGCCCGAAATCGGCAAGGCGGGGCAGGAAAAACTGCTTGCCGCCAAAGTGCTGATAATCGGTGCGGGAGGATTGGGCAGCCCTGTGGCATTATATCTTGCGGCGGCGGGGGTTGGCAAAATCGGCATTGTCGATGATGATAAAATCCAGATATCCAACCTACAACGGCAAATTCTATATGATACATATTACCTCAACCGCCCCAAGGTGGAAATTGCCAAGGAGAAGCTGGAAGAGTTGAATTCAGATGTAAAAGTTGAGGGCTTTGATTTAAGGTTGGATGAAAGAAACGCCAGCCAAATTATTGATAAATATGATATTATTGCTGATTGTACTGATAATTTTGACACTCGCTTTCTAGTTAATGATGTGTGTATGGAGCTTGGCAGAACGCTAGTTTCGGCAGCAATTGCAGGGTTTGAGGGGCAGCTATATACATTCAAGAAGGGCAAGTGCAATTACCGCGATATATATGATAAACCGCCCGAAGGCTTGATTCCTTCATGCTCGCAAGCGGGAATTTTGGGTAGTGTGTGCGGTGTGATGGGCAGCTTGCAAGCCACTGAGATTATCAAAGAATTGCTGGGAATTGGAGAAAGACTATGCGGTAATATGTTGGTTTATAACGCATTAAACTCAAGTTTTCGCAAAATTAGCATTGACTAGCTTGGGAATCTTGATTAATTAGAGTTAATAATTTGTTTGTAGGTGTGTTATGAATCGACAATTTCGTCCCGATGGTAAGAATACTCCGAGCTGGGGTGCTTTGACTGCGCAGATAGTAGTGTTAGCAGTAACTTTGGGATTGGGATTCTCGTTTATTCGACCTCTGTTTAATCGGGAAAATGATGTGATTGGCATCCGTGGCGATGTGAATGACAGCAGCCGAAATGAGTATGGTCAGGAAGTCGGCATGGTTGAACAGAGCAAAATTAATACTTACGGTATTTTGAAGGCTTGTAGGCATAATATTGTTGAGATTTATCATGGAAGAGAAGACAAGCAAAAGCCTTGGCGAGATAGGGGCGTAAGCAGGCTGCAAAGCTTTTTTAATGATGAGCATGGTAGCTATGAGGAGTTGAAAAGCAATCTCGATACGAATGTTTGGGATTTCTGGCAACCGCATATGCAGCAATTGCAGGAAGCGGGAAAAATTAATGTGCTGGAGCTGCGTGAAGCTCCCGATAGCAAAGATTTTAATGGTCAAATTCACACGCTGGAAGTTGATTTCGGACAGGAGCGTGCAATTATAGAGGCTGTAAGGGGTAGGGGTGTATGAATTCTGTTAATGGAGATATCAACCAACCAGAGCAAGTTGCAGGTTTTGATATGAATAAAATGCAAATGCCCGATATGACTTATATGATGAGTGGAAACTTCCGTATAATGGCAACTATGTTCGCACTTTTTCCCCTTATATTGCCCTACGTCCGTTTCTCTGAAGACCAAACACCTTCTCATGCACAAGAGAGAGAAGAAATGCATGCAGCGCATCAGGAGCGGATGTCGGATGAGATATTAAAATATTATGAAAAATCTGATGGTAAGCTAAAGTGCAAAACTCCAGATGGTTCTTGGGTGTATAGGGAAACAGCCAAGCTGCGGGTAGACGAAAGCGTTAGGAAAATTGAACGTGCATCGGCGTTGCGGAGAATATTGCCGCAGGAGAGCATTTTTGATGATGAAGATATTGCGCCAAAAGCCCAGCCGGTTGAAGGGGAAGATTCACATGAGCAGGAAATGGAAGTCAGAAGAGCGATTATTGTGCCTGAATCATCAGGATGGGAAAAGTAATAATTTAACAAAGAAAGAGAGAATATTATGGTGAATAAATTTATAAATACTATCGAAAACTACTCGGATAAGATTGTACTGGGCTTTCTTGCCGTAATAACCTTTGTTGCCTCACCATTGGCGCGGACTGATAAGGTTGATGATAAACCAGAAACAAAGCCAACTGCGCCGGAAGTGCAAAAAGCCGTTGAAGCGGATGCGCCGCCTGTGGAGCAAGTTAGTGCGGGAGTGAGCCAGAAAGCGCGGAATAGGCTGGAGATTCATAATTTCTTCAATCAAACAATCAGCGCGGTGGAAAAAGAATTGTCTTCAAGAAAAACACCTAATTCCATAGATTCCATATTAACGAAAGATTTACGTAAAGAATTCCTTACTTTGCTGTGGCGTGAATTGAAAGATAGCGAGATAGAAATTTCTCTAATGCAAGATGCAGAGCCGCGCGCGGTTAAAGAAACGGTAGAAAGAAGAGTTACTTATCTCGAGGGGAGATTTGATGATTTGAAGCATCATAATCCTATGACAGTATCTTCATTATTGCGTAATGAATTTAAACCAACTCGCTTTGACGGTCAAAGTCCGCAAGGATTCGGCTTACCCGGCAGATAAAATTTCGGAGAATTCCGCAATTGCTTTTTCGGGTGATATCGGGTGATTCCAGATATAAGAAATCACGCATAAATAATCCACTCCCGCAGCGATTAGCGGCGCGCAATTTTGCGGGGTTATCCCGCCAATCGCCGAGATTTTGGCTGAGGGCTGCGCGGCTCGAAGTCTGTTGACCGTTCCAATCTCTGCTTTTGATTTTGGGGTTTTGGTTGTAGTTGGAAAAAACGCGCCAAAGCTGATGATATCTGCTCCTGCTTGGGCAGATTCAAGCGCTCTGTCTGTGGAATTATAGCAGCTCACACCAAGGGTTTTATTGCCGATTATTTCGCGTGCTTCAGCCACGCTGCAATCTTCATCACCGATATGCACACCATCTGCGCCACATTCAAGTGCAAGCAGGGCGGAATCATTGAGGATAAACGGGACGGAATATTTGCGGCAAATCGGGATGAGTTTTTCGGCGGCATTTAA
>PCXJ01000002.1:1737-1985 GCA_002787615.1 Alphaproteobacteria bacterium CG11_big_fil_rev_8_21_14_0_20_44_7 | reverse complement strand
CCTCATCGCGTGGGCGTTGAAAGCAGTTGCGCCCGATAATCGAGCCATTGCCGCCACCTTGGTGAATTTCACGAATTTCGCCCAAAAGCTCATCTGTTCCTTTGGCATTTCCACCAGAAAAAATTACGATTCTGCGTCCGTTAAATGCACATTGTTTGATATGGGCTATGCGGTCTGCCAGCGTATCAATTTTGATATTCTCGGATTCATAAACCTTGCGCGCTTCATCCTGCTCAATATGGCTTGTC
>PCXJ01000002.1:0-1731 GCA_002787615.1 Alphaproteobacteria bacterium CG11_big_fil_rev_8_21_14_0_20_44_7 | reverse complement strand
TTCACTTTGATGATATGCGCACCCATCAGCGCGGCAATATGCGCGGCATAGGCGGTGATATCAATCGCCGTTTCCCCAGCTTTGGAAATTCCTGCTCCTCGCGGATATGACCAAACAACAACCGCAAGTCCGTTTGCTTTTGCTTCCGATGCCAGTTCTTTCAACTCTTCCAGCATATCAAAAGTTGCGTGTCCACCCGGATAGATGGTATAGCCAATCGCAGCGCAATCAAGGCGCAGCGCGTCATTAATCGTTGCCGTAATCGCCTGATTCGGCGCGGCATCCTTTGGCGTAACGGAATTTGAAGAGTTGATTTTCAAAATTGTTGGAATTTTGTTTTTAAATGTATCTGCTCCCGCTTCCAGCATCCCAAGCGGTGCTGCATATGCGTTCAGTCCGGCATCAATAGCCATTTGGTAGTGATAATGCGGGTCATAAGCTGCAGGGTTTTTGGCAAAACTGCGGGCTGGGCCATGCTCAAATCCTTGGTCAACGGGGAGGATAACTAATTTACCGGTTCCACCCAATTTACCGTTCATCAAAAGGCGAATCAGATTTGCCTTCACATCGGCACTATCAGATTCATAATATGACAATATTTTTTGTACTTCCGGAGTTAGATTCACTTGTCCCTCTTTAATTTGTGCTACTGATTGCATTTTAGCCCCATTGATTTACTTTAGCGTGTTTACTGTTTCTTTAGATAATTACTGCACAATATAGAAGTTTTCAAGGATGTTTTAAATATATGTGGCAAAGCGTAAAAACTTTATTCAAAAAAGCGGGGAAGGGCGGGGATAATCCAATTTTACCCGATGAATTGCCGCGCTTTGTGGCTTTCCCGTTTGTGTTGATATTAAACAAAATAAAATGCATCCATCCTGAACATTTGGTTTTTGCAGGGCTGTTGCTGAAAATTGTCGCTGCCGGAATGATTTTCTTGGGCGAGCATATGTTGCAGAATGAGGCAGTATTTGCGATTTTCCTGCTGTTTATATTGTTAGATTATACCGATGGTATGCTGGCGCGAGTCAGTAATAGAGTGAGTTTGCACGGCGGGTTGCTGGATTTAGCCTCTGACTTTATCGGCGCAATGCTGATTATGTTTGCCATGGCATATCATCTCGGCGATGGTGATTTGCGCTGGGCGCTGGGGATATTCCTCGCATTATTGCTGATATATTTTATTCCTCTGGAAGTTTTTGCGTTTGAAAGCTATCGAGCAAAGAATCAGAGCGCAAAATCCTATGATGAGGAAAAAGCGGGGTTTTATAGCGGGTTTTTGCGGGAAGATGAAAATGGCGCAAATACCAAGTTCTTGAAGGTATTTTATTATAATAGCTGGGGCAGTTTGTTTGTGACAACCGAAAAACTATTCAGGTTTGAGAATTCGGCAATTTCGCATAAGGCATTATGTTTTTATTCTCTGACTAGTGTCGGGCTTTCAATGCTGGTAATGGCAACGCTGATTTTGTTTCAGGTGAATCTGGCGGTTTATCTGGCATATCAATTGGTTTTATTTGCCGTAATTACCCTGCATCATTATACGAATCGTTCAGTTTGCTAATCGCTATTTAATCGCGTGCATAATCGGCAACAACGCTTGCGCCATAGGCATTTGGTATGCAGCCCGGCTTATCAATTTCAATCACCGCGCTATGCACTAGCTTGTTTTTAGCGATCTTTTTGAGAAGATGTGCCGCCATTGTTTCCAGCAGATTAAATTCATTT
>PCXJ01000021.1 GCA_002787615.1 Alphaproteobacteria bacterium CG11_big_fil_rev_8_21_14_0_20_44_7 | reverse complement strand
GGTACATCAACAGCAGTTTGGCAGGTTTTCCAGATGTTTAGCGGTGATTCGGATGCGAGTGTGCAATATAGCAAAGACACGGTATTCTCGTTAATTTCACTGCTAGTAACCGCTTATTTATTAATTTCCTTCTCTGACTTTGTCGCGAAAATGGGTCATGAGTTAGCAGGACAACCAATTGCACCGGATTTATCAGGTATGACCCCGGGATTTATGAAGTAAAAATATGATGAATATAAGAAATATATTTGCGATTTTGTTGGTTTTGCTGGTTACGGCAGCATGTACTGGTGAAAATTCCGGCAGTTGCCTTCCCAGCAGCGCTGAAAAGAAAAGCTCGGCAGGCGGTTCTGAGAAAAATATCAGCGAAGAGATTGATGATTTCATTCTCGAAAACAAACCGATATCCACAATTCTCGATAAAATAAAATTAAAGCTGATTGGCGATGGCAGCGTTGAAAGCGGGGTTGCCCCCAGCATGTTTGATAAAATCGTCAAAAGTCCGGAATATATCGGTTCTATAGGCGCAATGTTCGGGCTGTTTATGACATTCTATGGCATATCGGTTGCCACGGGGATGGTGCAAGTTACGCTGGGCGATGCCTTGATACGGGCGGCGAAGATGGGATTTATCGCCGTAACCGCGATGAATTGGGATGAATTTTATGGGACGATTGCCGAGTTCTTCATAAATTTCACTGATGAATTGATATATTATTTCATGGAGAATTTCCGAGACTTATACTCCAACTCCCCCGATGCTGCCGGTGCGGCTGCAGGCGGTGTAGCCTCCGGTGCTGGTGCGATTGGTGCTGAGGGCGGAGTGGCAGGTGCTGATGGACTTGAGAAAGCCGGAGTATTTGAAGATTTAGATATATTCATAGCCACCGTCTTTTCGCAACATATGTTTGCAATTGTGGCGGCTCTATTCAGCCCCACAGGCGTTAATTCCGGCCCCTATGCAACTTTTTATGGCATCTTCCTGCTCTTCTCGCTGGTCTATCTCATCAAAGCGATTATGAAGGTGGTGACAATCTATGCATTCTCATTATTCGCCAAGGCAATCCTCTTTGCGCTCGCCCCGATATTCCTTGCCTTCCTGCTCTTTAACCACACCAAACAGCTCTTTGACGGCTGGCTTAAGCAGCTCATTAATTATAGTTTGCAGCCGGTTCTGGTAACGGCCTTCCTTGGTATGTTCATTGGGCTGATAACACCGCTTTTGGGTGAATTGCTGAATTTGAAAGTTTGTTATCTGACCAGTAACACAGGCGTGCAGAATGAGGCGTGGCGCTTTGTGAAAGATAATGGCGACCCGCTATATTTCGGCGTTAATTCGCCACCGCCAATTGAGCTTAGCACTTTGCTTTTGATGTTCTTCTTCACATGGCTTTTCGGTACATATATCAGCCTTGCAGAACAGCTTGCCTCAGCGATAACCTACACGGTAGCGGGTAATCTGGGTGATATCAAAGTATGGAAAGATATTCAGGCTGATAGAGCTGCCGGCGGCGCAGGTGGTGATCCGGTAAAAGGTGGGCAGAGCATGATGAGTAGGGGAAGCCCAGCATCCCGCGCAAGCTCCACTGGCGGTGGCAGTAGCCGAGCTGGTAGCGGTAAGGCTCGCTAAGTATAAGAAAATCTAGACCTTCCTGAATAATGTTCCGGCAAGCCAGCCCATCGCAATCGCAATAATAATCGCAATTAGCGCATAAACTGCCGGACTTTCATGCGCAGTATTATAAATAAACGCCTCTGCACCAACCTTATCAACATTAATCGGGATTGATTGAATGCCTTGCAATTGCCCGTCATTGAATGAATAAATCTCAGCCGTATAAACCCCCGGCACGGTTTTTTCCGGAAATTTAGTGCGGATTCTGAATAAAGTTCCTTCCAGCAAAGGCAGGTTCAGCACGGTGAAATTAAACAAATTCTCATTTTCAAATTTGCGGATTAATGCTTCCTGAAAGCTGTTTATCTCCGTACTCGCAGAATTCGCCCTGCCATGCAGACGCAAAGTATCAAAGCCGATACCAAGCTCTTGTTTCAGGATTTCGGCATCAATTTCATTTAAATCTCGGCTGGCAGCGATACGATAAAATTGCGGCACATCCTCAAATTCCACCCAGCGCGTATTTATCCATATCCCACCCATATCCTCTTTTTTGCGCACCATATAATCGGCTTTCGGGCCACGAATCACCACGATGATATCCCCCGCTTCCACGCGCGCGCCATAAAGCAAAATCTCTTTTCCGGTGAAGCGCGCATCAATATCAATTTTGCGTTCCGATAAATCAGTAATCATCGGGCGTGCCTGCGCCGATTCTGCAAGCGGAAAGCAGAAAATAAAACACAAGAATAGCAATTTGACGATTGCGGACATATATATAGTTATAACTAATAGAATTCTGATGACAAAACAATTCAAACTTCATGCGCCATATAAACCTGCAGGTGATCAGCCATTTGCCCGTGATAAACTGGTAGAAGGCCTGAAGGACGGGCTTTCCGAGCAGGTTGTACTGGGCGTGACCGGTAGCGGAAAAACTTTCACCATGGCGTTGGTAATTGCCGAAACCCAGCGTCCTGCTCTGATTCTATGCCATAATAAAACTCTGGCAGCACAAATTTATGGCGAAATGAAGGCGTTTTTTCCCGAAAATGCGGTGGAATATTTCGTCTCATATTATGATTATTATCAACCTGAAGCTTATATCCCGAAAACCGATATTTATATCGAGAAAGATTCAAGCATCAATGAGCAGATTGACCGCATGCGCCATTCCGCCACGCGCTCACTCCTTGAACGCCGCGATACTATAATCGTTTCTTCGGTTTCCTGCATATATGGCCTTGGCTCGCCGGAATTATATTTGAGCATGGTTTGCCGCTTGAAAAAGAATGATGAAATTAGCCCGAAGGAGCTCATCAAAAAACTCACCGAAATGCAATATGACAGGAATGATGTTGCCTTTTCGCGCGGAACATTTCGCGTGCAGGGTGATACGCTCGATATCTTCCCATCCCATATGGAAGAACGTGCTTGGAAGCTCTCATTCTTCGGTGATGATTTGGAAGAAATTATTGAATTTGACCCGCTCACCGGAGAGCGATTTGCCAGCCTGCCGCAAATTTCCATTTTCCCGAACAGCCATTTTGTTACGCCGCGCCCAACTATGCTACAAGCGGTAAAGTTCATAAAAGCTGAGCTGAAGGAGCGACTGAAAGACCTTGATAAACAAAATAAATTGCTGGAATCACAACGGCTTTCCCAACGCACGCAATTTGATATTGAGATGATAGAATCCACCGGAATGTGCAAAGGTGTTGAAAATTATTCGCGCTATTTATCGGGGCGCAAAGCTGGTGAACCACCGCCAACATTATCCGAATATTTACCCAATGATGCGCTGCTATTCATTGATGAATCGCATGTTACCGTCAGTCAAATCGGCGGGATGTATAATGGTGATCGCTCGCGCAAAACCACATTGGTGGAACATGGCTTCCGCCTGCCCTCAGCCTTAGATAACCGCCCGTTGAAATTTGAAGAATTTGACGCGATGCGCCCGCAAACAATTTATGTTTCTGCAACTCCCGGCAAGTTTGAGCTGGAACGCACAAATGGTGAATATGTCGAGCTTTTAGTGCGCCCCACCGGATTGATTGATCCGGAAATCACCGTGCGCCCTGCCGAATATCAGGTGGATGATGTAATTTCCGAATGCCGCCTGACAATCGCAAAAGGCCATCGCGTTTTGGTCACCACCCTGACCAAGAGAATGGCGGAGGATTTAACCGAATATATGGAGGAGCAAGGAATCGCCGTACGTTATTTGCATAGCGATGTTGATACATTAGACCGCATTGAAATTCTACATGGCTTACGCCGTGGTGAGTTTGACGTTTTGGTAGGAATCAATCTGCTGCGTGAAGGGCTGGACATCCCGGAATGCGGATTAGTAGCCATTTTGGATGCTGATAAGGAAGGATTCCTGCGCTCGGAAACTTCTCTTATCCAAACCATTGGGCGTGCCGCGCGTAATATTGACGGACATGTGATTATGTATGGCGATAAAATCACGCGCTCGATGAAAGCAGCGATGGATGAAACCGAGCGCCGCCGCAATCGACAAATTGCGCATAATAAAAAGCATAATATCACGCCGCAGGGCATCAAGAAAAAGCTTGCCGAGATTATAGAAAAGCAAGCAGTTGAGGAAGATGATATTATTGAGCTAAAAGGTCATAATCTCACCAAGCATATTGAGGCTTTGCGCAAAGATATGTTCGCGGCTGCCCGAAATCTGGATTTTGAAGAGGCGGCGCGCTTGCGTGATG
>PCXJ01000025.1 GCA_002787615.1 Alphaproteobacteria bacterium CG11_big_fil_rev_8_21_14_0_20_44_7 | reverse complement strand
GATATTCCGGCTGTCCTTGCGATTTGAGGAAAGCAACGATTTTCTCCACTTCCCTATCCTGCACAAATGGCCCATGTATACGGCTGATTCTGCCGCCACCTGCCATATAAAGCATATCGCCCTGCCCTAAAAGCTGCTCTGCGCCCTGCTCACCAAGAATTGTGCGTGAATCAATTTTTGAAGTAACCTGAAAACTGATACGGGTTGGGAAATTCGCCTTAATAACGCCGGTAATCACATCCACAGACGGGCGTTGCGTTGCCATAATCAGGTGAATCCCCGCCGCGCGTGCCATTTGCGCCAAACGCTGGATGGAAGCCTCGATATCCTTTCCGGCAACCAGCATCAAATCTGCCATCTCATCAACAATCACCACGATATATGGGAATTTGACCATATCAATCGGGATTTTCTCATATAATGGCCGTCCGGTTTCGTTATCAAATCCGGTTTGCACGGTACGCTCCAAAGTTTCACCCTTTTCCAACGCTTCGGCAATTCTGGCATTATAACCGTCTATGTTACGCACGCCTAAAGTTGACATCAGGCGATAGCGGTTTTCCATTTCGCGCACCACCCATTTCAGCGCAACTACTGCCTTGCCCGGCTCGGTCACAACTGGCGTAATCAAATGCGGGATACCATCATAAACTGAAAGCTCAAGCATTTTCGGGTCAATCATGATGAACTTACATTTGCTTGGCGGCAAGTGATACAGCAATGATAGAATCATCGTATTAATCGAAACAGATTTACCCGAACCTGTCGTACCCGCAACCAATAAATGCGGCATTTTCGCCAAATCGGTGATTATCGGATTGCCGCCAATATCCTTACCCAGAGCAAGTGGCAATTTGCAATCGGTCTTATTGAACATTTCCGACTCTATTAATTCACGCAAATATACGGTTTCACGCTTACTGTTTGGCAGTTCAACACCAATGGCATTTTGCCCCGGTATCACCGCAATCCGCGCGGAAACTGCCGACATTGAGCGTGCAATATCCTCTGCCAAGCCTATCACACGGCTGGATTTTGTTCCGGCTGCCGGCTCAAGCTCATAAAGCGTCACCACCGGCCCCGGGCTAATGCTGCTGATTTCCCCCTTTACGCCAAAATCTTCGAGAATCCCCTCTAATATCCGCGCATTCTGGGAAAGTGCCGATTCACTCATGCGCGCGGTGAGATAACGATTTGGAGCTTCACGCAATAAATCCAGTGGCGGCATTTCAAAATCATCGGCCATATTGCCGAGCAATAAGCTGGTTTGTTTTGCAGGGCGCTTAGCCTTTTCTATCTTGCCGCTCGGCATAACTTTTGAGTTATACTCACCGAGTTTTGGCTCTTCCTTATCACGAATAATAAATTTCTTACGCGGGAAATTTTTAACTTGCGGCTCTTTGGCATATCCTACCAGTTTTTTGAATGGTAATGAAATTTTTGAGAAAAACTCTTTGGTTTCACGCAAGCGCAAGCCGGAAGCAAAATGCGCGGCGAGCAGGAACAGGGCAATGAAGATGCTGTTATAAATTGGCGCAGTCAGCTCCAGATATAATTTGCCCTTAACGAAATTACCAATCACCCCGCCTGAGCTCATAACTGCTGAAAATACTGAAGCGGAAAAGCTCATTGCGCAAAAAAGTGACAAGGCGCGCAGCCATAATTTTGAGATGAATCTGCCGCTATAAAATCTATAGCCCCACATCATGAAGATGAGTGCCATCACCGGCGCACCGGCAATCCCAAAGAATTGATACAGAATATCGGAAAGATATGCCCCGCTATGCCCCATGAAATTTGAGGGATATTTATCAGTAGCATTATTCAGCGAAGGATCTTCCGCATTATAGGAAAGGAATGAAAGCAGGATATAGCATGCAAGCAGCGCGCTCGCTATTGCGGCGATTTTGAGGATTTTTTCATGAAAGAAATTGAGCAATTCTTGCTTATACATACCCACAGACTAAATAGGGCGGAAAGCTTTATCAATATAAATTTATTTTTCTTTAGAGAAAAAGTGTCGAATTATATAATCAATGGAAAATTTGCCCGCACCGAAGACCAAAATCACCAATGCCAGCAATGCCCACATATCATGTTCCGGCAAAGCTTTGTAGGTAAACTCAATTACACCTATCATAAATAGCAATGCAAGTGCGGCAAATCTTCCGCCCAAACCAAATGCCAGCAAGACGGAAAACACCAACTCGCCTGCCGTTCCCATCACAGCAGCGTTTTCGGCTGATAAAAATTGAATCGGCTCAACGCCCAAAGATTCGGCAATATCTTTGCGTAAAATCACCGGATGTTCCTCCTCAAACAAATATATCACCGTATCCCAGTTATCTTGCAGATAATAATCCAGTTTCAATTTGCCCGATTTGAAGAATATCCATGCCACATAAAGACGCACGCCAAGCAGCAGAAACGGAGAGGTAAACCACTGGAATTTATTGATTATATTGATGGCACATTCAGCTTTCTTGCAATCTTTCATGCCAGTTCCTTATAAGGTAAATTGCTCTTTGATGATTCTATCTTGCAGCGCATGACCTTTATCAAATAGCAATTTGATTTCAAAATCCCGCGTTTCCTTGATTTCCACGTTTTTTACCTTACGCACCTCATGGAAATCTGCCACCGCAGAAACCGGACGTTTTTCGCCATACAGCACCTCAAATGAAATTGATTTATCGCAAGGCAAAAGCGCACCACGCCATCTTCTTGGGCGATACACGCTAATCGGGGTGAGCGCCAAAACATTTGCGCTTAATGGTATAATCGGCCCATTTGCAGAAAGATTATAAGCCGTGCTGCCTGCAGGGGTGGAAACCAACACACCATCGCAAATCATTTCTTCAATCTGCACCATATCATTGACGCTGACTTTTATATGCGCTGCCTGCGCGGTTTGCCTGAGCAGCGAAACTTCATTGAAAGCGAGCTTCTCAACTTCCGTACCATCTTCACATTTTGCTTTCATCACTAGCGGGTGCAAGGTTGCCATTTGCGCACTATTAATCCTCTCTTCCAAATCATCTAGGCTAAAACTATTGAGCAAAAATCCGACTGTTCCGCAATTCATACCATAAATCGGGATATCGCAATTCATCAGCCTATGCATGGAGTGCAGCATAAATCCATCACCGCCCAGCACAATCACCAGCTCAGCCTGCTCCGCGCGCAAATCATCGTCAATTTGCTGATATTTCTGCACAAGTTCGGCCTTGGCTTGCTTAGCCTTGGCGGAATCATCTGCAACAATTGCTATTTTTTTATAATTCATAAGCTCTTCTAATTGACAGTAACCTAATAATATCTAAAACATTACTATTAAATAAGGATGTAATTTACAATGACAAAAAATATTATCGGTTATCAGGGGGTTGAGGGCGCGCATTCTGATATGGCATGTCGCCGCGCTTACCCTTATGCGCAAACTAAACCATATTCAACTTTTGAAGATGTGTTTGAGGCGGTTTCAAATGGTGAAATTGAAATTGGTATAATCCCGATTGAAAATTCCTATGCGGGCAGAGTTGCCGAAGTGCATAATATCCTTGCGAACACGGAATTGCATATTATCGGTGAATATTTCCAGAAAATTGAACATCATTTATTGGCAGTAAAGGGCACAAAAATCGGAGATATCAAGGATGTAGTTTCGCACCCGCAAGCTTTGATGCAATGTGCAAAATCTATAAAAGAGCTGGGGCTCAACAAAATTGAGGCATTAAACACCGCAATTGCCGCCAAGAATATTGCCGAAAGCGGGGATAAAACCAAGGCCGCAATCGCCTCGGAACTGGCAGCAGAAATTTATAATCTCGATATATTACAGCGAAATGTGCAAACCGCGCAGGATAATCAGACGATCTTCATCGCGGTGGCAAAAGAGCCGATTGACCCTGAACCTGCCGATAATATTGTGACAACCTTACTGTTCACCATCCGCAATATTCCGGCGGCTTTGTATAAATCACTCGGCGGGTTTGCGACCAATAATGTCAACATGCTGAAGCTGGAAAGCTACATCCCCGGCGGGCAATCCGATATGGCGGATTTCTTCATCTCATTTCAGGGGCATCCAAAAGAGCGCCGCGTGCAACTTGCCATTGAGGAATTGGGGTTTTTCACCCGCAAAGTAAAGCTCTTGGGCGTTTATCCCGGTGATTCCGCACGCTTCAGCAATTCCTGAATCTTGCCATGCGCGAATCAGTAAAATCTGTGAAAAATATATTGCTTTTACCGATATGGGTTTTATCAGTTTTCACCACCGCAAAGTTTTTCGGAAATAATCCAATAATCGGCAGCAAAACCCTCAATATTCTAGGGCTGCATGTGTTCAGAATGGTG
>PCXJ01000121.1 GCA_002787615.1 Alphaproteobacteria bacterium CG11_big_fil_rev_8_21_14_0_20_44_7 | reverse complement strand
CTGCAATTATTATTTTTTTGCGTCCGGTGCTGGCATGAAAAAACTTACCTGCACCCAAATAAATCCCTACATGTGAGAGCCTTCCACTCAAATCAAAAAACACTAAATCGCCGGGCTGCAAATCATTATATCTTACCGGTTTTCCAACCTGATTTTGCTGGCGTGCTGAGCGTGGCAGACGGTAATGCAGGCTTTTTGCAAAAATATATTGGGTGAATCCGCTACAATCAAAGCCCTGCTCCGGACTTGAGCCGCCATAAACATAAGGTGCGCCGAGGAATTGTTTGCCATATTCGATAAGTGCGCGCTGCTGGTCATTATAATGCATTTGCACCATCAAATCCTCGAAGAAAGCGTCTGGGTCGGTGTAATATTCACTTTCCGGCTCGTTCATACTAAAACCGCCCGCACAGGCGGAGAGTAAGAAAATCAAAATTATAGAAAATATTTTCATGCTTTAATTATAGGGATAAATGTTCATAATTGCTGGTAAGGAAGGAATTATATGCAAGAAAAATTGAGATTGGGAGTAAATATTGACCATGTTGCAACAATTCGCAATGCGCGTGGTGGTGTGCACCCTTCTCCGATTAATGCTGCGCTAATTGCTGAAAAAGCAGGTGCAGACGGGATTACGGCGCATTTGCGTGAAGATAGAAGGCATATTTCTGATGAAGATATTTATGAGCTAATAGAAAAAATTCAATTACCCTTAAATCTGGAAATGGCGGCAACTGGAGAAATGCTACAAATTGCACTCAAAACCAAGCCGCATGCTGCTTGTATCGTACCGGAAAAGCGTCAGGAAGTCACAACAGAAGGCGGGCTGGATGTTGTTGGATTGAAAGCTTCTTTGCGGGAATATACAAGCGAATTGGCGAAGTCGGGCATTCGGGTTTCCTTATTCATTGACGCAGATAAGAAGCAGATAGATGCCGCAAAAGAGTTAGCCGTTCCAGTGGTGGAATTGCACACAGGTGCTTATGCGCATGGCATCGCAGGGGAATTGGACAAGCTTCAGCAGGCGGCAAAATATTGTGCTGAATTGGGAATAGAATGTCACGCGGGGCATGGTTTGACATTTAATAATGTGGCGCAAATTGCAGTAATTCCGCAAGTTATAGAGCTAAATATCGGGCATTTTTTAATCGGTGAGGCGATTTTCTGCGGATTGGAAACGGCTATCAAGAAAATGCGCGGATTTATGGATGAGGCAAGGGGCTTGTGATAATCGGAATTGGAACTGATATTATTGAGATTAAGCGGATTGAGAAACTCGATTTGGATAAGTTTGCTAAAAAGATTTTGACTGAAAGCGAGATAAAATTATTGGCAAATGGCCCGCAGCGCGTAGCAAAATTAGCCAAAAGATTCGCCGCTAAAGAGGCGATTGCCAAAGCTTTCGGCACAGGGATTGGTGGTGATTTGAGCTTTCAGGATATTGAAATCAGCAGTGACGAAAAAGGCAAGCCGTTGGCAAAAATCAGCAATCAGCAAGCGGGCTTGAGTGTGCATCTATCCATCGCTGATGAGAAAGAATATGCAGTAGCTTTCGCGGTAATTGAGAAATTATAGGGTTATTTCCCTTCGATACTCTTCGCGGTAACTATCAATTCTCCGGTAATATCATCAAAGAATTGGTCGAGTTTCTTACGCATTCCGAGGGAAAGCTCAACCAGCATGGAGCGTTCATCTGCCGGATTCTTGCTCTCAACTATTATTTTTCCATCAATGAGTTTTTGCAGATATTTGCGGGCGGTGAACGGGCTTTTGATAGATTTCATAAATTTTAGTGCATCTGAAACCATCACGGGCTTGCCCGCATACCACATTTCAGTGAGTAGATCCCAATAATCTGCGGAATAATATGAGGTATCACCATCAAAAACAGAGAGCCAGTTGGCTGTGAGCTTTCTGGTCATATTGATATATTCGCGGCGTTGGCTTTCGGTGTATTTTAATGTCATGTTTTTAATCAATAATTTTATATTATTTATATAGTTAAAATTAGCACAAAAAATTTAAGCTAATATTAATATCAGAAATAAAAATTTTAAAAGCTAATTTATTACTTTGAGATAGGCTTTTTGTGTCGGTGCTTCAACAATTCTTTGTGCCGGAAGCAGAATCGTGATTTCTGTGCCGGATGTTGCCGAGTTGAAAATGGTGAAATGTCCGTCATGCGCTTCAACAAATTTCTTAGCGAGGGAAATTTCCGGATATTCGCTCTCAACCTTATTGGTGACAGTGCCGAGTAGTGAGCCGAGGCTTGATTTTGCAGCAATTAGATTTGCAGATTTGATATATACTACAAAGCTGTAATCCCCGTTTTCTTCACGCGTGCTGGTCAACTCAACTTTTCCGCCGCTTGGTGAAGATTTGATGGCATTGCCGATAACTCCGGCGAAGGCTTGCTTGATTTTGCGTCTGTCGCCTCTGAATTTCAAATCATTCTCATCTAATTTCTTCATGATTTTTACATCAGATTGGAAAGCGCGGGCAGATAGCAAATCCAGCACTTCGTTTAGGGTGTCATTTACAATGAAATCTTCCTCTTCCATTTCCGTGTCGGTTTCTTCAATCTCGGAAAGTTCGAGAATTTCGGATACGGTAGCGAGCAATTCCTGTCCGCTGCGGAAAATATCATTGGCGTAGGATGTATAGCGCGGGTTGTCAATCGGGCCAAAAAGCTGGTCGCGGATAACTTCCGAAAAGCCTATGATGGCGTTGAGCGGGGTGCGCAAATCGTGGCACATATTTGAAAGAAAACGGGTTTTTGCAAATTGGTCGAGGTCTTTATCAATATGTTCGCCATCAACGCTCTCTTCACGAACCTGACGGATGCGCTCATTTTTTATGACTTCTTCGTTCTTCTTTTTCTCGATGGAATTTATAATTTGTTCAATGGTGGAATGTCTTTCACCAAGCTCAGCTTCGATAATAGCATAAGGGCTTGAGGCAAGCTCATCTTTTTCCGATGCGCTATTTGCTTGTTGGTCAGTAGCTTCCTCGGTATTTATTTCTTCTTCCAGTGCGGCAACCGGCTCAGCTTCTTCAATTTCTTCCGCAACTTCCTCAGCCACCTCTTCAAATGCAACTTCTTCGTCATCATCCAGAGAGAAGTCAATTTCAATATCGGTTTCTTCTTCCTTCCCGGCCAGAATTCTGCGTGCTTTTTCAATTAATTCTTCTTCGGAAAGAGAAACATGGCGTGGCTCTTCCACTATTTCTTCGGCAATTTCCTCTTGTGGCTTCGTATCGGAGATATTGCGCAGCTCAGCTTCAATTTCTTCTAAGATGGAATCATATTCCGCAAGTGTTTTTGCTTCATCCTCGGCAATTTCTGTTTCATCTTCTGCCTCACATTCCGCTTCATCTACTAATGTCGGTAATGGTGTTGGTGCAGTCGCTTGCGGGGTATTATCTTGCTGGGTAGTTGCTTCTTCTGCAATCGATGGCTGCACTTCTTCCTGAGCTTCTTGGGATTCCTGCGGTGCAGGGGCGGAGGCTTCTGCTGCCACTTTTTTGAACACCATAATATAATGGCTAGTACCCTGAAACTCATCAATAACCGGAGTTACGTCAAGCGCTAATTTCTGCTCGCTTCCACCTTTTTTGAAGCTATCAAATTCAATAGAGAAATTTTCTCCACGGCGGCAATTCTGGAAAAACTTATTTATTACTTCGCCGGAGCTTCTTTGGTCATAAAGAAATTCGGGCGAGCGACCCATGATATCATTTTGCTCATATCCGGTAAGTTCGGTGAAGGCGCGGTTTGCATATACAAGCTTATGGTCAAAAATCCCAAAATTCCCGCTTCTGGTAATGGCGACGGCAGCGTTAACCACGTCAGCAATAGTTGCTAATAATTCCGGTGAACAAGCTTTACTTCCTAGGCCTTGAAACATAAACTACCTGTATTCGCTACTGTTAGTTATCTATTCTTCGCCATTGTTTTGCAACATCTTGCTGCATTAAACAATCCACTTCTTGTAAATTTATCTAAAATTTTAGATAAATTGCACAAATAGCACAGTAGCAAATTAAAAACTCGGAATCAAGCGCTATTAAGATTTTGTTAACTATAAGCTGCTCTTATATTCTGCCGCTTAAATTCTGGCGAGGGCTTTTGCGAGGTCATTCTTCAAATCATCAACATCTTCCAGCCCCACGGAAAGGCGGATTGCCGTGCCGGATACTGTCCATTTTGTTGCAGTGCGAATTTTTGTCGCGTCAAAAGGAATAGCAAGGCTCTCATAGCCTCCCCATGAATAGCCGAGCTTGAAGAACTCTAATTTATTGAAGAAATTCCCAAGCTGTTCATCGCTTAATTTTTGCTTGAGGATGATTGA
>PCXJ01000048.1 GCA_002787615.1 Alphaproteobacteria bacterium CG11_big_fil_rev_8_21_14_0_20_44_7 | reverse complement strand
TGCTGGTAGTTGGCTTAGGAATTCTCGGTGTTGCCGGATATTATTATTACTTGAGAGAAAATGCTTATGAGCAACGCGCAATGCTGGAAGGGTTGGTAGCTCTCAGCTTCGGCGCTTCATTAATTTCAATCTTTGCTCGTCTTGGTGGCGGTATTTTCACTAAAGGCGCTGATGTCGGCGCGGATATGGTCGGAAAAGTTGAAGCAGGAATTCCGGAAGATGACCCACGCAACCCTGCGGTTATTGCCGATAATGTTGGTGATAATGTTGGCGATTGTGCAGGTATGGCGGCTGATTTGTTTGAAACTTATGCCGTAACCATGGTTGCTACGATGTTGCTTGGTGCAATTTTCTTCACCGGTGCGGAGGAAGCGCAATTGATGATGTATCCGCTGGCAATCGGTGCGATTTGTATTTTTGCCTCGGTTATCGGAACTTTCTTTGTGAAACTAGGCAAAACTGAAAATATCATGGCAGCTTTGTATAAAGGCTTTATCGCAACTGCGGTGATTTCTGCGGCGGCGATTATTTGGTTCACAGGTGAATTCTTGGGGCTGGATAGCGCGATTACAACAGAAAGCGGCAATCTGACTTTCACCGGAACAGACTTGCTCGCATGCTCAATTTGCGGACTTGTAGTAACCGGATTAATTATCTGGGTAACTGAATATTATACCTCAACCGAATATCGTCCGGTACGTAGTGTGGCGAAAGCTTCAACCACAGGACATGGTACAAATGTGATTCAGGGCTTGGCGGTTTCCATGGAAGCAACAGCGCTACCCGCCATAATCATTGTTGGTGGTATCCTATTCTCATATAGCTTCTGTGGCTTGTATGGTATTGCAATTGCGGCAACAACAATGCTTGCCTTGGCGGGTATGGTAGTTGCTTTGGATGCTTATGGTCCGGTTACTGATAACGCTGGCGGTATTGCCGAAATGGCTGAACTTCCGGCGAAAGTTCGTGTGATTACCGATAAGCTGGATGCGGTTGGAAATACGACCAAAGCCGTGACAAAAGGCTATGCAATCGGTTCTGCGGGTTTAGCAGCGCTGGTTCTATTCGCAGCTTATACCGAGGATTTGAAGCATTATTTCCCCGATTTAAACGTGACCTTCTCGCTATCTGACCCATATGTGGTTGTCGGATTATTCATCGGCGGGATGCTGCCATATCTTTTCGGTGCGATGGGAATGATGGCGGTTGGCCGCGCAGCGCAATCAGTTGTGGTTGAAGTGCGTCGCCAATTCAAGGAAATCAAAGGCATCATGAAAGGCACTGCAAAACCGGATTATAGCCGTGCTGTGGACTTGTTGACCAAGGCCGCAATCAAAGAGATGATTCTGCCTTCTTTGCTTCCTGTAGCTGCTCCTATCGTGGTTTATTATGTGATTAACTTCATTGCCGGACAAGCAGCCGCATTTGCAACTGTCGGAGCGATGTTGCTGGGCATTATTGTTACCGGCCTATTCGTTGCGCTTTCAATGACAGCAGGCGGTGGCGCATGGGATAATGCCAAGAAATATATCGAAGATGGTCATCACGGTGGCAAAGGTTCGGAAGCTCATAAAGCAGCCGTAACCGGTGATACTGTGGGTGATCCATATAAAGACACGGCTGGCCCTGCAATTAACCCGATGATTAAGATTGCAAATATTGTAGCGATTCTGATGTTGGCATTTTTGGCGCGTTAGTTTCAATTTGCGCTACAAAAAACAAAAAAGCCTCGCTAGAAATCGCGGGGCTTTTTATTTACGGTATTTTCATAATTTGTGGATAGGCTAAGCACATGTCAGCTTTTAAGAATATTTCGAGCACTGGTTCAAATGGCGATAACCCGCTCACCAAGAAAGTTTATATTGCAGTGCTAGCTGCGCTCGCGCTGGCGGTTCTGGCTAATTTGCCGATAACGAATCAATTCTTTCCGTTCAATCTTATTTTTGCAATTGGGACTGGTGGTAGGGCGATTTGCCATGAACTTGGTCACGCCTTCTTCGGCTGGGTTTTTGGCCAGATAAGCATACCGACACCAATGCTGACCTTCCCTTTTGAAAGAGAGATAATGGTGCAGTTAGTATTTAATGGTGGATTGCTATTTTTTGCATATTGGCTAAGAGATAAGAGCAGAGAAGCCTGCTATGGCATAATTGCATTTGTAGCGGTGATGGGGCTGATTTCACTCACCCCTTATTATGAATATATCGGGCTGTATATGGGGCAGGGTGGCGAGGCGCTGATGGGCGGAATACTGCTTTATATAGGTTGAGGTGGCACAAGGACGAAAAGCTCTCCAATTGCTTCCTATACGCGTTTTTCGGTATATTCATTTTGCTGGATAGTACCCTTTTCTCCTATAATCTGATATATGACAGCGCAGCATTCAATTCATATTGCGGGAAATCCATCTTCGGAATTCATAATGATTTCACCCGCATCGCAGAAACAACCGATTTCACAGTTCGAAGCCTTGCCTTGCTGAATATTATGAACAGCATTATCGCGATAATTGCAGCAGTTTGGCTTGGGTTGGAAGCGGGAAATAAGCTGAGAGCAGAGGATTTGGCTGCGAAATAAATCTTTCTTGAAATCCTGAGTGCTTTCCCCTATACCCAGATTCTATAATTTGCCGCGGTAGCTCAGGGGTAGAGCACGTCATTGGTAATGACGGGGTCGGAAGTTCGATTCTTCTCCGCGGCACCAGCTTCAATCCCGATTTTTGTATAACTCACAAGGCGTACTAGCGCCTATGCCGCTTTCCTCTTGTAATTTGAGAAGATATTAAATATATTTAACCCATGAAGAGATGGACAAAGATTATCGGAGGTATCGGAGGAGCGGCTGGAGCTGTGGGCGCAATTGCCGCTACTAGCTGGTTTATGCAGGCCGACAAAAGACGCTATATGGATGGCGAGCTGGCGGGGCTTAATATTCAACCTATTACAGATTTGATAGCTTATTACTCTCCTGAAAGCCGAATTGTCACCGATGAGCATATCAAGCATTTGAATGAGAAATATGGAGATAGAAAAATTCAGATGCTCCCTCTCGCAAGTCGGGAAGGTAATTCGGAAGCTACCGAGGCTAAAACTACCTCAACCTACCTTTTTACGCATATGAATAAGCCCGTATATTGCCTATCCAGAGAGGGAGAGCCGAGGCTGGTTATGGTTTATGGTAATGAAACAGGGATTATTGTACCGGATGCTCCCAATATATGCTGTGAGCTGGATATCGAGTTGGAACCTTGGCAAAACCCTGAATCGACTTTTAATTTTACATGGCAGCAGGATTTGGAAATGGAACGGCAGGTTGAGGAACTCGTCAAGGAATTGGATGCAATTTGCGGGAAGGATTCTCTTGTCTCACAACGCGGCAAATAATCATTCTATCGGTAGCGGGATAAAACGCGACTCAGTGTGAGCGCCAACCAGCAATAATATGGAATCGCGCCCATCTTTTTTTGCGGAGCTGATTGCGGTTTCTAAATCAGCGATATTCAGAAGCTTTTTCTGGTTTGCCTTGATAAGAATCTGTCCACGGCGGATTCCACGCTCAGCCGCTACGCTGCCTTTTGCTGTGTCAATCACCAGCAATCCACTTTCAGCAGCGATATTATATTTTGCGCGGATATCCTTGGTGAGGGCGACCAAACTCATCCCTAAAACCTCCTTGCTTTCATTTTGCACATCGCTATGCGGGAAGGCTTTTTGCGGCTTGGTAGTTGCTTCTTCCTCATCAACCATCTCGGTGAGTTTTATATTATAATTTTTGACTGCGCCATCGCGATAAATCTGTATGGCAACATTTTTACCAATCGGCGTTTCGGCTACAATTCTCGGCAATTTGCGCATAGATTCAATATTCGAACCGTTGAATTTGATGATAACATCACCCTCTTGCAACCCGATATTTTCTGCCGGGCTTTTTGGCAAAACTCCCAGAACCAGCGCACCTTTATCATCCTGCATACCCAAGCTTTCAGCGATTTCCTTGGTAATGCCCTGAATTTTCACACCAAGCCAAGCGCGTTTTGCGCGTCCATATTTTATAACTTGGTCGATAACCGGTTTTGCCAGTGCTGAAGGAATTGCAAAGCCAATGCCGACATTACCACCCGAGGGCGAGAAAATGGCGGTGTTGATGCCGACAACTTTGCCTTCCATATCAAACATTGGGCCGCCGGAATTGCCACGATTAATCGCTGCATCGGTTTGCAAGAAATCATCAAACAGCCCGACATTGATATCGCGGGCGCGGGCGGAAATAATCCCTGCGGAAACTGAGCCTCCCAGCCCATATGGGTTTCCGATGGCAAGAATCCAGTCACCAACGCGGACTTTATCCGAATTGCCAAACTCGACAAATGGAAGTTGCTTATCGGTTTTGACACGCAAGATGGCGATATCAATCTTCTTGTCGCGTCCGATAA
>PCXJ01000097.1 GCA_002787615.1 Alphaproteobacteria bacterium CG11_big_fil_rev_8_21_14_0_20_44_7 | reverse complement strand
TAAAGCATATTTTGTTCCAATATTCAATAGATTTGGTTAAAATGTCTTAAATATTTAATATTTCATTAAGGATTAAGGATTTAGCAGCGTGGGGTATTAACTCACCCCATTACTCACCAATCAATCACTCATCCACCTGTGCTTCTTCGACTAGGATTCTCAGGCGTTTTAGCAGCTCTTCGCGGGATAGCAAAAATCCGTGCTGCTCCCAATAAACTTCCAATTTTGAGAGAATTTGGCCAATCTTCCTGCCCTCTTTCAAACCTAGCGCCATCACGTCATGGCCATAAATCGGAAAATTCGGGATTTTCCACTGAGTTGCAAATTCCAGCACCTCATGCAGCTCATATGGCAAACGCCCGCGCGCCGCTTCAAGATAGGCGATATCACGGAATCTATCTTTGCCAAGATGACGCATAATAATTTTTGGGTCTTCCATAGCAATATCATCGGATTTGATTGCCTTGAGGGTTTTTGTATGCTCACCGGAAAGCTTCCAATGCTCGCATAAAGCCTTCACATCATAGCCCTCAATTGCTGCGAGACGGCGTATCGGGTTTGGCTTATCCTCAATTGCAATCAGATTTCGCAGGATATCAAAGGATACATCACCGGGGAAAATAAAATGCAGCACACCGCAATTTTGCATATGTGCCAAAGTTTGCGGCGCATTATCAAGGCATAAGATTTTGAACATTTCGCTATGCAATCGTTCACCTGATAGATAATTTATGTGGGCAGAATAGCGTGAGAACAGGCGAGCAAGCCCATCATCTGGGGCATTTCCACCACCAAATTTGCCGGAAAAACGGAAATAACGCAAAATCCGCAAATAATCTTCCTTTATCCGCTCCTCCGCATTGCCGATAAATACAATTTTGTTTGAACGCAAATGATCCATCCCGCCGAAGAAATCTGTCAATTTGCCGTCAATACTCAGATAAAACGCATTTATGGTGAAATCACGGCGCGAAGCATCCGCCTCCCAATCATCAACATATTCTACCACTGCCCGCCGCCCATCAGTTGAGACATCGCGGCGTAATGTCGTTACCTGAAACTGATAGCTGCCGATAATCACCGTCACCGTACCATGCTGAATTCCGGTTGGAATCACGCGGATATCATGCTTTCCGCAATGGTATATCACTTGCTCAGGCGTAAAAACCGTAGCAAAGTCAATATCGCTTATCGGCTGTTCGGCAATCAGATCACGCACACAGCCGCCAACGAAGCGAATATTATCGTTGCCGAGAATCCGCGCTAGTTCTTTTGTTTCAGCAAATACGAGTCTATTTAACATTTATTAACTATATTATAGTATTATGGGCTATGGGGGAATATAAGATGCCTAACAAAGAATTTGAAGCCATTTCTATACCTAAATGGAAACTAGCACTGCAAAACACTGCCAGCAAGGTTTATCGCGTGTTTAAATCTCCGGAGGAATTTGAGATGATTGAAGCCGATAGCGCGAGCGAGGCTGTGCAAAAGTCCGGCATAAAGGATGTTTACAAAGTTCTGTTCGGAGAAATGGATAATGTTGGCGTTATTGACCAATCTATGCTTGCCGAGGATAGTGCTAGCTGATATATCCGTCCGTTATGGACGAATCTCTACAAACACTAACCGATTTTGCTGAATATCTCGCTGATGAGGCGGGTAAGGTTATTCGCCCGTATTTCCGTCAGAATTTTGCCGTATCGAATAAAGAAAACGGAACTCCGGTTACAGATGCCGATAAAAAAGCCGAAGAAGTGATGCGCAAACTTATTGATATTAATTATCCAGATCATGGAATTTTCGGTGAAGAATTTGGCGAAGAAAATACCGATAAGGAATATGTCTGGGTGCTAGACCCGATTGACGGCACAACATCATTTATTTCCGGTCGCCCGACTTTTGGGATATTAATTTCGCTTCTTAAGAATAAAAAACCGATTATCGGAGTCGTAGACCAACCGATTATTGCCGAGCGCTGGGTTGGGGCTGATAAAAAAACCGAGCTGAATTATAACAAAATCCGCACGCGTAAATGCAATATGCTGGAAGAAGCAGTTTTTGCCACAACTTCGCCCGACCTTTTTCAGCCAACCGAAAAGCCGATGGTTGAAAATATCGTCCGTCACGCAGAAATCACCATTTATGGCGGGGATTGCTATTCATACGGGCAATTAGCCATGGGCGGGGTTGATGTGGTGGTGGAAAGCGGGCTGCAACCATATGACTTTATGGCGCTGGTTCCGGTGGTGGAAAATGCCGGAGGAATCATCACCGATTGGAAAGGCGAAAAGCTGAGCCTATATTCCAAAGGCGATGTGATTGCCTGCGGCGATGCGATTCTGCATCAGAAACTAATTAGCGAATATCTGGGTTAATCGCGCCTACCCATCCGATGCCGCTAGAATCTTTATTATAAGTGAGCAGAGATAGTCGCTATTCGTCACCACATAAGCTGTAGATGAGGCGCAATTTGTATAGGCAGGAGAATCAAATTCATAAATCTTTGCCCCACGCACATATCCTGCCGCAGGCAAACCATCATCCATTTTCTTATCAATTGCCATAGCCTGAGTTGGAGTATAGGGATAAAACCCGCAATCCGGCGCACATGCTCCACCATTCGTAGAACCGCCAGTAGTTGTGAGTCCAGTTAACCAATAAACATTTTCATTTTGAAAAGCGTTTGCGGGCTCATTAGGGCTGCCAACTAAAATTCCAGCATTAGCCCGCCCCATTGCCAGCTTTGGTACATTGGTTTCAACCATAATTCCGGGGCTCACCGTTGTTGAATATTGCTCAGTTAATTCAGTTTGCGAAAGATGATTCCAGAAAGCGGCAATTTCCCCAGTGAAATAATTATCATCACCACCCGTACTTTCAATTCTGGTGTTCTTATCACCGCTAGGAGTCAACCTATCAGTGTCCCCCGGCAAGCTATTATATTTCACTCTAAAATTAGAAATTGCTGCATCAAATTGCTGTATCTGCCGCACTTGCGATTGTATCTCTGCCGTTTCAATCAAACTCTGTGCCACCAAAATCCCACCAATCAACAGCCCGATGATTACGAGGACGATTGATAGTTCTACTAATGTGAAGCCTTGCTTAAAACTCCCCTCCCTGAGGGAGGGGCTGGGGGAGGGTTTATAATTACTCAGGCAACCCCCCTCAATCCCCCCTAATAGGGGGGAGGATTTTTGCGGGGAAAGCGCGCCAAGGGTGAAGCCACTATTTTTATTCATGCCCATGTTTAAAATTCCTGCTCGATATTGTATATATATATTTTGCTCTCTGCCGGATCGCCGTCATCTGAGGCTTTTTGGAGTGCAGCCACGACTTCATCAACCTTGCCATCTTCAACAATAACTTCCACTTTTATTTGCGGCAGGAACTCCACAAAATAATCCTCGGTCAGATATGATTTATCATTGCTTGAGCTGCCATGTGATGAGCGGATATCCGTCACAGAAATTGCCTCAATTCCAATTTCCGAGAGCCTATCCTTGATATTATCCAACTTGAATGGACGGGCTTTTGTTTCTATCTTTTTCATCATTTCACCTTATTAATTTATACTATCGCTGAGGTTATCATCGCTATTTTCCTCAGCTTTGGGTGGATTAAGCAGCGCGGTATTATCCACAAATGGAATATAAACCGAGAAGACGCTACCCACACCAACCTCACTTTCCACCTTCAGAATGCTATTATGACGGCTCAAAATATGTTTGACAATTGCTAGCCCCAAACCCGTACCACCTAGCTTGCGGGTACGCGCCGTATCTACACGATAAAAACGCTCGGTCAGTCTGGGAATATGTTCCGGTGGGATGCCATCGCTCTTATCAATCACCGAAATTTGCACGGCACGGTCATATTTATCACTTAGCTCTACCGGTAATTTCCGCGTTACCTGCGCTTTCACAATAACTTCGCTATCCTTATGCCCATATTTTATGGCATTTTGGATGAGATTCACAAATACCTGAGTTATTTGCTCCTTATCACCACGTAATATCGGCAAATTCTTGGAAATATCCAATGTGACGGTCACATTCTTTTGCTCAGAATGCCATTTTGAGTGGCGCTTCACCTCATTGAGAATATTGGGAATCTTTAATTCGCCCTCAGGTGCGCTAGTATCTGCCTCAATTTTTGAGAGTGAAAGCAAATCGCTAATCAGCCTTTTCATCCTATCCGCCTGCTCCGACATAATATGCAGGAATTCCGCGCGGGCAGCACCATCATCCTTAGCGCTAGTCTGCAATGTTTCAATCAGCCCGATAATTGAAGCAAGCGGCGTTTTCATCTCATGGCTGGCATTCGCCACAAAATCCGCTCGCATACGGCGGATTTGCTTCAATTCTGTCAAATCATGCAAGGTTAGGATAGTATCGGTATAGGATGGTGAATTGGTCGGGAATTTGGTGACTTTT
>PCXJ01000044.1 GCA_002787615.1 Alphaproteobacteria bacterium CG11_big_fil_rev_8_21_14_0_20_44_7 | reverse complement strand
AATGACTTATTGCCCTGCCCATCTGACAACACACTCGCAGTTACCAACTCCTCCTTTGGCTCGCCATCAGGCACTTGCGCATCTGCTGTGACCACTGGAGGTGTTCCGATAAAAGCACTGGGATTACCAACTAAGTTTGCGTTTGACGGGTGGGGAAACCGCTTCACTTATGTTATGGATAATAGCGGCAGTGACAACATAACAGTTGTTGATTCTGACGGAGTTGAAATTACCGATTCATACGGGGTGGAGATTGCCCAATTTATGGGATTGATTATTTCGCACAGCCAAGATGCTATTGGGGCTTATAACACATTTGGAACTGTATCAAATGCGTGCAACGGCGGCGGGGGCACACAAACGCATGAAGGCGAGAATTGTGATTATGCAACCGATTCTGTGTTTGTTTATGATAGTTGGGATTATGACGCATCTAACTATTTGGATGATATAGTTGAATATATAGCCTACACCGAAACCGCAGATTGCCCGGCAGATGTTATGGGTTGCATTTTGTGGTTTGACGCAAGTGACACTGATACTGTCAAAGATGAAGATGGTGATGCCGTAAGTAGTGGCGGAGCATTTAGCGGGTCGGTGGCAACATGGTTGGATAAAAGCGGTGGCGATCACCATGCCACGCAGCCCAATTCATCATATTATCCTACATGGGGAGTCAATAGTGCGAACGGTTATGATATGGTGAATTTTGACCGTGACGATATGGATTATCTAAAAATTGATGATTTTGACTATGACACAAGCAGTGGCTTGTCAATAATGGCGGTGCTGAAGCCTAGTAGCTATGCTGGAGGTTATAGTCAATATGTTCTGACGCATTTTGAGAGCTCAACAAATGACCGTGCATGGTTCTTTGCATTCCTTCCTTCTACAAGAAGGATGATGCTTAATGTTAATAAAGATGGTGGAACTACAGATTATTTTACTCATGGTACATCAACAGCATTTGCTATAAGCCCAGATTATACCAGCTCTATTGGATTAATATATGACCAAGAAGATACAAGCTATAATGGTATTACACAACATTTTACTGATGGTAGATATCATTCCGGAAACCAAAATAATGGTGCTTCGGCAGGAACGGTTACATACCCATTCCATGACTCAACCCAGCCAATTGTTATGGGGGCAAGATTGCTGGACGACGAAGAAACTCCGTGGCAGACATATGCTGGTGCTAGCTATAGAGAGACTTTTGACGGTGATATCGCGGAGATGGTGGTTTATGACTTCACATTAGGCGCTGGCAAGCGTGAAAAGATTGAATGCGAATGGGCGGCAAAATGGGGAATCTTCCCGAAATGGGATTTGGTGCTTTGGCTGGATGCTGCCGATGCCTCCACAATCAACGCCGGAAGCCCAAGTGATGGTGATGCCGTAACGACTTGGAATGATAAAAGCAGTGTTGGAAATAGCTTCACAACCTCAACAAATTCTCCGGAATTTAAGGCTAGCAGACAAAATGGCAAATCGGGGATATATTTTGACTTGGCGAATAGTGAATCATTAATCAGCTCCAACAGCCCTGATTTTGGCACAAATGATTTTACTTATTTTGTTGTTGCCAAGCCAACCACTCAATATGGAGAAAATGGGGTTTTTAGCATAAACGATGCCGGACAGCCGGATAGGATGGCAATGTATAAAACTGCCGGAAGCGGAACAACATTCACCTCTTTCCTATATGCAGATTCTACACATGAATTTGGTTATGATACCGGCTTTGCAGCAACCGGAACAAGCCCCAGAATCTATAATGCGGTTTATAATCGAGCTAACGGAACTTCTGATCCGGAAAGTGATGTGCATTTTTATCAAAATGGAAATCTTACCGCAATGTACACCCAAGATGCCGGACCGGCAACATTTGATAATGCCAGCTATTTCCGCATTGGTAGAGCTTCAGCTTCCTCCGGAGCATTTTATAATGGTGATATATACGAAATTCTGATGTATGAGAGGAATTTGACAGACAAAGAGCGCAGAACGGTACAATGCTATTTGGATGGAAAATGGGATATTTCTATAACCCCTACTGATTGCTCAACAGTTACATCTTCCTCCGTCACAAGTGCAGGCGCGGATGGCCCTGAATTATGGTTTGATGCGAGCATAAAAACTTCCATAAAAGATGACAGCGGTAATACTGCCGATAGTGGCGGTTTTGATGGAAATGTTGCAACTTGGGAAGACCAAAGTGGAAATGACAGACATGCAACGCAAACTATAAGCTCCACCTATGAGCCCGATTTTGGCATAAATCAAATTAACGGCATTGATGTTTTGAGCTTTGATTCTACAGATAGTAATTACTTATTAATTGATGACTTTGCCTATGACACAGATGGTTTATCAGTATTTGTTGTAGCAAAAACCAATTCAACTCCGCAAACTAAAAAAATATTGATGTCGCACTTCACTTCTGCCAGTGATAACCGTGCCTGGGATATGTATATGAATGTTGGAGCTGACTTTCAAAAATATTTATATTCATCTGTGCATGAAGATGGTACAAATTGGAGCTCTGGGGCTGCAAAGCAATATAGAACGTACTCAGTAGATTTATCCGACCCGATAATTCATACATTGCATTTCTCTCCGAATAACTTAAGGACATATATTAATGGCGAAGATTCTGCCAAGCTACTTGGCTTTGAAGCTACTGTTAATAGCTTCTATGACTCTACCGGATATCTTTCTATAGGGAATTTGCTCTCAACAGGTACAACCGGACATGCCTCCTATGGCTATGACGGGGAAATTGCGGAAGTTATTATGTATGATGACGCATTAACCCCAACAGAGCGCAAAGAAGTGGAATGTTATCTCTCCAATAAATGGGATATTGCCACTCCGGAATATGAATAAACAAATTATTAACTGTTTAGGTTTAGGATTTAAGAATGAAAATTTTGGCAAATAACAAATCTCGCAAATCCGGTTTTTCGCTGCTGGAGCTTTCCATCGTGCTGGTTATCATCGGCATTCTGGTTTATGGCTCATCCGCATTATATACAGTTTCGGTTGATGCAGCGCGAGCCAAACAGGTTGAAACCACCCTCACCGCAATCGAGCGCGCCTTGCGCCTGCATCAGCAAACCGTGGGCGATTTGCCCTGCCCCGCCGATGGTACATTAGTTTTTGGCGATGCCAACTATGGGCTTTCCGTTGAATCTCCCGAAGGTACTTGCTCCAGCAATAGCTACACTCCCACCGGAGCATATGGTGGAGTTGTCCCGACCCGCACACTAAATCTCCCCGATAATTACGCAATTGACCCATGGGGTTATAGGATTACATATGTCGTTGATGATGCATGCGTAGACAATGCCGATTGGGCAGGATGCGCAAGCGGAGCAGGATTGACCGTGCAGGATAATAGCGGGGGCAGCACCCGCACCGCAGCAGCAGCCTATGTTTTGGTTAGCCATGGTGAAAACGGCACGGGCGCATATTATCGCTCCGGCGGCGCAACACGCGTTCCTCTAACCGGCTCAACCAGCGCAGAAGAAGATGAGAATGCCCATGTTTTGGGTGATGGAACGCACGGCACTTGGGATACTGAATTTCGTGATGATTTCGTCCATCAGGGTGAGGTAGGTAATTATTTCGATGATTATGTGCGCTGGAAAGTCCCTGCACAAATCACTTATGAGGATTGATTAACTCTTATCCTTCTTGTCCTGAAGCATATCCAAATTAATTTCTCCCATTTCCTGAGATTCTTGCGCTTCCTGCGGGGTGTTTTGAGATTCCTGCACTTCCTGCATTTGCGTATCATTAGGTGAATGATATACGCTCGGATTCATTTGGTCATCCCAATATAAGTTTTCCGCTTTCTGTATGCGCTTCATCGCCTTACTAGCCTTGCGATAAGTGAAGAAAGCAAAACCGCCCATCAATAGACCGAAAAAGATATAGAAAATATCATCAACAAATCCGGCAAAAACCAAAACCGCAGCACAACCGGCAAGTATATATGCCTTCATAATCTCACGACCATGAATGTCACGGTCAACATGGTGCTTTTCATAAAATTCTTTCATGCCCTAATCGTGCTCTTTTTTGCTGATAAATTCAACGAATATTTGAACAACACACCTGCGCCGCACTGATTTTTAGGATGATTTCACGCTAGACGTGATATTCCCGTTTGACATTTGCTTAGTTCGGTGGCATTATCCGCGCCCAATCTTTAGATAGATTGCCGATTATTTTCTTAACGCGGGGTAGAGCAGCCCGGTAGCTCGTCAGGCTCATAACCTGAAGGTCATAGGTTCAAATCCTATCCCCGCAACCAGTCTCAGAGCCAATCTTGGCGTTTTCAGAATTTTACGAAAAATAGCAAGTGCTACCTTGGTGCTACCGCCATTGACAAAAAACTGGAATTAAGAATTCTCATATATGCTTGTTTAATGTACATATAAAATATGTCAAAAAATCAGAACATACTAAGCGGTCATAAAAAGGTAGGGAAAAAGTTTATTCCGCCTATGAAGCAATTGCCTGGAATAATTAGAGAAACGAACTATCTACTAGAAATACTCCCAGAAATATTATGGATGGGATTGATAAACGAGAAACATGGTTACAAAAAAGGAATAGAGCTAGTAACAACTCTTGCAGAAGTGATAAAGGAGGTAAATAATGGAGAATTTAAAGAGAACTTTACTGCAACAAGCAGTCACAAGATTTTATCAAGCAAAGAAAAAAAACTAATCAAACTAAAATTAGAAGAACGAAAAGCGCTTTCCTTTATTCAAGAAGCATTAAACCCGTTGCTTACTATGTATAAAAACTGCCCTTTATCATACCTTAAGTCCAAAAATTCTAGGAAAAACAAAGCCTCGGTTGAAATCATCAAACGTACCATTGTTAATCATATGGATAAATATGAAACACCAGCTTTGATCATACAAGCAAATGTGGTGTATATATTAGGGATAGCAGGAAAACTACATATTGCCTCCCATTTACCCACTCCAGATCTAAACTCGCTTATAAATGCACCAGAGTCAGAAAGCGCCAGGAGAACTGCTAGTTTAGTCAGATCCTTCTCTTTACAAATATTCGGTATGATTTCTGATAAGTATCCTACTAACTCTTGGGCTAGAGACTTTTGGAATCAGTCCTACTCATTAGCAAACTGTACTTTTTACGAGGAGGATCTTAGTGAGTGACAATATAATGGAAGAAGTCATGGACTTCATGGAAAGATATTCTGAGAATGCCGAAAAAGGATGTCTTGAAAGATGGAAACTCTTACCCGTAAAATTATACGACTCTGAGATATATGAAGTAATTGGCGGATTGCTATCTCGGCAAGTCGCCTTATCGACTAATTTAGCCTACTCACCCAACACTTGGAATGGCCATATAGCTCCATTGGTATTACGAAGTATGATAGACCTAGTGATTACATTAGCTTGGATACTAAAAATTCCCGAAGAGAGAGCGCCAAAATATATCATGTATGGGTTAGGACAGGAAAAACTATTATTAGAGCATTACAAGGCAAAACAAGAAAAATCTCCAAACGAGCAAGTAGAAAAAATGATCCAAGCAAAAACAGAATGGTTGCAAACTCAAAGGCAAGAGTGGTCAATTGAAGTAAACGTTGGAAATTGGACAGAAGGCCCTACCGTTAGAGACATGGCTATAGAGTGTAACTTAGAAGACTTGTACAAACTCGCTTACACACCTTTTAGCTCTGTAACACATAACACTTGGCAACATATAAGCGCATATAACTTAAAGACCTGTACAAACCCTTTACACAAATTCCATAAAATACCAGAAATAGCTCAAGTTCCATTGGATCCTGATTATGTATATAGATCCGCCATCTACCTCGATCAGGCTTTTGATTTGGTTGATAAAAAATATAACCTTAAGGCAAAAACAATAGCACCACTTGAATTTCTGGAAACTGGATTTGAAGAAATCTTTAAAGACAAGCCACAAGAATAATAGCTTTGATACCTTCTAAAATTAGCTTTTCAATGCCTCTAAGCAGCAAAACTTTAGCTTTTCTGTTGAACCGCATGGGCAAGGGTCATACACACTAATCGCTCTCTCCTTGCAAAAGTCATCTAAGATTCTCTTACTTCTCACTTTCCACAAGTCAATGTTATCATCTCCATATTCTGAATCGGCAAATAAAGTAGCGTTAAAACTCTGCTTAGCCTGCATAATCTCGCAAAAAACTTTTCTTTTCTCAACCAATGAACTTATTGGCAAGCATCCTTGCATACCAGCACTGACAGATGCTACAAATTCGCTCCCTTTGTTATCTTGTAGTAGTTGTTTTATATCTTTTCTTAAACTTACTCCTACCTGTGTGTCTCTATACTTCAATATGTTATATATCAAAGAGGGGTTGCTTCTAATAAGCGAATCAAGATTAACCCCGAACTGACCTGTTACAACATAGCTAGCCATATCATCCGCCTTAAAAGATTTACCCGTTGGAGACAGAAAGGCGGCATCTGCCATAATTTCGCCACCAAAGCTAAGTTTACAAGCATCAATTTCTAGATGATTACAAACGAAGCTATCCAGTACGATATTAGCATAGCGTAATACTGGAAATTGTAGCCACCTTGGCAGATTTGGGATCGCAACTCCTTGGCTCATTCCAAGCATCTCTCTGACGTGTGGGTAGCATAAACCAGATCTAACTACATCTGCACTTGGTCCAAGTACCTCTCTAGAAATACTGATAGTATTAGAAATAATTCTTTTAATATCACTTTCCGCTTCTTTTTCTTTGCCTGGCAGTGCCTTGACGTCTCCACGTATAATTTCTTCTGCACTTCGGTGCTTTTGCTCTTCTATTCTAGAACCTGCTACAATGCTAAAATTTGATATACTAAGTAATGAGTTACTATTTTCATATAAAATCGCTGGCTGGGATTCTAAGTGTAGAAGCCTCACCGCAGCATCCTTTATTATAGCATTAAAGATATCCTCTGAAAGTAACGCACTGAGGTGCTGTAAAGACGAGAGCCTAATATAAACTTTATCGAAGCATAACAGCCCTACTACTAAATCGTGTAGAGATGTCCTAACCTTCTTTGGTAATTCTTCATTGCTAAAGCCCTGGCCAATAACAACCTCGAACTCCTTATCTTCATCGCCTTTAATGCCAAATGTTTGAGAAGTTTGCCAGGTTCCATAAGAAACTATATCTGATAAATAATATATAGATTCAGTAGATCCCTTCTTTTGCTCATAATTCTCAGAAGAAGTAGACAAAACCTTATTTTCCCTTTCTTTAATTGCGTTCTCTACTAAATTTATGGCTTGCAACGAGCCTCTATGATCAGCAAAAGCATCTGTTAAATAACATACTTGAAGAACATCCTCTGACACTTTCATATCTACATCAGCAGGAATAAATGCAAAATGCGGACCTTGTCCAAAAGTTGCTTTTAAGCTTCCAGTTTTGCTAATTAGCTCTAAAATATATTGATCTTGAAGGCTATAGCCTAAAAATACTACTATGGCGCTAGAGAATATACTTCTAAGCTCCTCAAGATAACTACTGTCTTGGATTAATTCCTTGTACTCTTTACTAGTGAACACCAAAGATTTAACATTACTCACAGTACCATGTAATTTGAGCAGGAAAGACTCCTCTTCAGAAATGCACTTTCTCACTAGCTCAATATTTTCTTTTTGGAGTACTTTTATATTACCGACTCTTTGCTCTAACGATTCATCAACATTGGTTGTAATAACATATGGGTTTTTTATCCGTGTCAAAATTTCACAAAATTTCTTAAAGACAGGACCGCTTTCCTGGATAGACAAGACAGCATTCAGAAAATTGTTGTAAGCCTTCTCATTTATAGTTTTACAATATTCAAAAAAATCTGGATAACTCTTTGTTTTAAGTAAAGAAGAGGCACGGTCCTTTTTGTATTTTGTTTCCTGAGAAAGATAAATCGAATGCATCTCATCCGCTAACTCACCCCACAATGGATACCCAGCCCATTTACCTATACCTGCACCCAGCCAAAACACTACAGGTTTATTACTATTTTTTATAGCATTATGAAGTTTCGCAATTAATTTCTGTTGGTCGATATAATTAATCATAACTTTAATATTCTACTCCGCCAATTAATATTAAGGCTAATTTTCCACCAAGATTATTCCGATATAATACCCATAACTCCTGAAATAACTACTTTTTATACTTTCATTCAATATATAAAGCTTCTATTCTCAATTTGAGCATAATGCTCTGGGCTTTTCAACCCATCATAGAACGGTCTGGCTTAGACCGAAATCATTAAGCCGTTTCTCAGTTTGACTGGGAGACGGTGTTATGTCCAAGTGCGAGCTAAAAGCATCGTGCCGTTTCTATGCGGTTGAAAACTCCCAGTCACCAATTCCTATAATTGGTGACTTTACTTTTAGGGAGTCACAATGTGTTTGAATTAAACGTAGGACTAGCAACAATCACTAGATTGCATATTCGCAAAGGCGAGTCTCTGGACTACCTTATATCGGAGGATATAATCAATTTCCTCAGTGAAAATGCCAAGTGCCAAGCTTGTAATACATTCTTTGACATTTCTTACCTAGAGAAACCATGTTGCAATCAATCTGGCACTTATCTCATCACTCATGATCAATATGAAATGGAACTTGCACCTTTACTACAAAAAGCAAAAAAGAAGTTGAAAGATAGGAACTCCTATAAAAAGAGGCAATACAGAGAAAAGCAAACAGTTGGACACCATTCAGAAAAAGAAATTGAAGCCTTGTATAAGCTTCAAAAAGGAGAATGTTATTATTGCGGTAACAAACTGGGAAAGCTTGGTATTAAAAAAGCATTCGATAAAGACCATATAAAGCCACTAGCTATGGGCGGAACAAATTGGCTATCTAACATCGCTTTAAGCTGCCAGCCCTGCAATAATAAAAAACATAGCAAGTCTGAGAAAGAGTTTTGGCAGGTTTTAGAAAAAGATTTTGGAAAGAAGTTTGTTAAATCAAGAAAAGCTGCAATTAAGAGTTATTCTGAAGAAAAAAGGAAATTATCTAATTAATTCAAAAAATTTTATTTCAACAAACTATATTTTTCTTTTGCATGAATAAATTTTTTTAATTTCTTTTCTTTATTCTCTTTCAGGTCATGCAGCACATCATCACTTATCATCTCTAATACCTGGGGTATTTCATCTAGCTCCATACCCATAAGTGCAGTTACTGAAGTAATACTCCCTGAAATTTGTTTATTTATTATATTTAGAACTTCAATTTTACGACCCTCTAATATTTCTTTTCTTTCGGCATTAGAAATATAATCAAATAAATCTTTTTTTATTTCTTTAATTATTAAATCCCAAAATTTAGTATTTCTCCATCTACTTTGATTAGAATCATTTTCATTTATTTCCACATATCTAATAGAATTAAAAATATCTATAATTACATCGCCTGCTTTATTCTCAAAATCTTCGAATTTTCTAAGATTCCATTTATTTAATTCCTTCTTTCCAGCCCTAGCCTCAAATCTCCAAATTTCTTTTTTAAATTCTTTTTTATTAATTCCCCAAATATCCCACCAATATTTTTTATTTTTAGCTATAATTTCATTTCTTTTATTATAAATAGCCATTTGCCTATTAGGCATTGTACCAATTCTAATTGATTCAATTAACTTTCCTTTCGCAGAATATTCAAAATTATTATTCTTTGCATGAAAAGTTCTATTACTTCTTGTATGAGCAACTATACATTTTGGATTAGGTTCAAAACTTTCTGTTTCAAAATCAATACAAAAATCAAAACGGCTTATTCTTTCTTCTGGTAAGTGACCTATTATCGTTCCTAATTCTAAATCATTTAAAAGAAAATTTGATATACTCTCTTTAACTTCGTAATAACCTCCTAAAGCTAAATTTAAACTTTTAATAGAAACTCTTATATTCCATCTATCTTTTTTCATTGAATCGGCAATAAACCAAGTCTCTTTATCAAAGCCAGTATCTAGCCTAAAAGCATAACCTCCCCTAGCTCCAGTTTCTCCGACTAATACAACTGTATTGCTACGTCCAATTCTTATTGGTATATCGTGCCTTTCCTCCTGAGCTTTATATTTAGCTTCTCTCAGTTGGGTTAATATATATCCAGGTAAAGCTCCTTTAAAGCTAATCTCTAATCCATCAAAATTTTTATATATTGGTATCATAATTCTAGAATGTATTTGTAGGGGTGCGTGTTACAAGGACGCACCCCTAAGTTTTACGCCGCCTCTTCGGGTTGTCTCGGACGATTCCATACAATATCCCAATGACCTTGATCGTTTCTAAAAGCCGTTACATTGAGTTTGTCTGCAAAGCTTGGATCGTCGATAACAATTGAAATAAGAAAACCACCTGCTTTTTCGCCTCTCTTGATTTCCTTCTTCCAAGCAACTCCTATTTGAGTATCAGTTCCATTAGAGTTCTTAAGCCAAATCCTAAAATCTGGAGCACGATCACTAGAAGCAAATTTATTATCTTCCAGATATATGCTTGGCAAACTTATTTTAAGTGTGTTTATAGAACCGCTATAAGTGATAACCTCTTTATCACCATCCATAACTTTCTTCTCGTATAATTTCCCAATATTTGACATTTTATTTTTCCTTTTATTTTTATTAATTGATTGTTTTAATTGAATTGCGCTCCGCGCAGGAATGACTTTTATTTTAAGAGCGGAGCGCAAAGCTCCGCCCTTGGCAGTATTACCGCTCTTAAAATCTCTGAAAGCGTCATTACTTCTTTCGGAGCAAAACTGTTGTGATATTTAAGACGTGTCGAAGTGTTGCGTTCTACTCTCTATGAAAGTTTGAACATCTTCTGATTTATATCGAACTAACCTACCAACTTTAATATAAGGCAGATTATATCTCTGAGTTGCACGCCAAACATTTAGAGTTTCGCTATCCACACCCAAATATTCGGCAACCTGCATTGGTGTTAGTAATTTGTTATTGCTTATACTCATTTCCTATCCGCATTAGTTGTTATTCATCAACTATGCGGATATATGGATTTTAAATTAAGTATGTTTATTACCCTAAAGACCAGGCATTTTTTCTATCCCAATAATAAAGTGAGGTTCTTTGTTTGGGTATTCGTCAATAGCGGAGGATATTATGTCAAAATAATCTTCTAAAGCAGCCCCCAAATGGGTCATTAGAATATCATAACATTTGCAATAAAGGCCTTCTCTAGATTTCTTAGGTTCATGGTTAAGCTCCTTATCAAATAGCCTTGCCAACTCTTCTGCAATGATTTGTTTTTCTATAGCTTTAGGACGACCTCTAGGACTTGGCTGCAACTCGGAAATAATTTCTTCCGTGTAGTTTGAGACGATCCGCCCATAATTACACATTATAAAGACAGGATCGTAACCTTGCTCTTTCCAGCCATCATCTAATATCATTTTACGAGAGATCATTTCATAGGCATTCTGACTAAGGGAGCTTTCTGTATCCAATTCGAAACGACTAATTACTTTTTCAATTTCAGCATGCAGCTTGTTTAGCTCAACTTTTAACTCTGCCGCCGTTGGAAGATCTTCATCTAAACCTTTTTTCCATTTATAAAACTTTATAAGCCTTGAGATATCTCTTTTTACTTTTTGGTTAACTTTAAAAACCTCGCCTTTTTCTTCAAAGATAATAGCAAACTGAGATAAAACATTTTCAATCTCCTCCTCTGATATAGGAAAGTATAGAAAGTCTCTTCGTGTCGCTCCAAACTTAGGTTTAGGACTAACCATCTTCTCGACTCCCCATTTCAAACATTGCAGCGCTTGCTTTTTCTACCGACTCTCTAACTGGATCCATATATAGATGAGCGTAAACTTGCGTTGCTTGTTGTGATTTATGACCTAGCGACCTGCCAATAACTGGTAAGCTTGCGCCTGTGATTGCTTGATAAGAGCCCATTGTTCGCCTTAAATCGTGCATTCTCAAATCTGTTAAACCTGAAGCTTTACGAACTCTGCTCCATGCTTTTTTCGGGTCATTATAATAACCCGCTTCGCCGTCTCCTTGAAAAACCCAAGGACTGTTTTTAGTATTCTCTCTTTTCCTACGCTCTAAAATTTCAATCGCAGCAGGAATCAAAGGAATAATGACTGGATCACCATTTTTAGTTTCTGGAATTCTCCAAGCTCTATATTCAAAACTAATTTCTTCCCATCTCATCATTAGAGTATTTGTTTTTCTAGCACCTGTGAACAAAAGCATTTTGAATAAATCTCTAGCAGTCTGGTTTTGTTCATTCTCAACCGCCTCCATGAATTTTTTCATTTCATCAGGTTGAATAAATCTATCTCTCGATTTCTCTCTAAACTTCTTAATCCCAAGCGCAGGATTCTCTCCCTGCCACCCCCACTCAATAGCTTTGTTATATAAGGATCTAACTCGCTCTAGAATTCTATTCGCTTGATATAAGCCATTTTCATTATGGATAGTTTCATGCAGCTTTCTAACTTCGTGATTTTTGATTGTTGAAATCCTTCGAGAAAACCAATGCTTCAAATATTTCTTAATTTCCCGCTCATCATACTTCCAAGATTTTTTATGAATTTTGCTATAGCGCTCCATATATTGCTCAAACATTTCTTTAAATGTTATTTCAGCTTTAATAGCTCGTTTCTTTTCTTGCGGATTATTTCCCTCTGCAATTTCGCCTTTTTCTATAGCGGCTTTCTTTCTAGCTCGCTCTATAGATATATCTGGATACTTACCTAAAAGAACCCTTTCAGGCTTGCCCTCAATTTTTCTATAAAGATAAAAACTTTTTGCACCTTTAGCAGTAACTTGCATCATCAAGCCACTTTCTTTCAAATCGTAATAATAATTACGCTTGCCTTGTTCAGGCAGCTTGGCTTTATCAAGTTCGGCTTTAGTAAAATTTATACGAAAACTAGGCATTGTCTGTTGTATCTAATTGGTTAAGTTTACTCATATCCATACTTGGGGTAATCCTAGTTGGCATTTCTGGCGTGCGCTCTTCTTCTGGAATTTCCAAAAAAATCAAGTGAGGGAAAGACGCTGTTTTCTTTACTAAAACTACAAGCAAATCTTCACTAAAAGTGAGCATATTCTCGACAAAAACATGCATATCACGAAGAATATCTGCCTTATTCTCGCCATCCTTCCACCATAGAGGGGCTAGCAGTTTACCAGACTTGTGCAACTCTATATTCTTAATATTTAATTTGCCGTTTTCTGGATGCTCTACAGCATTTCTCAAATCTGATATTTTCTTTATCCAATCATGATCCTCAGCCAGCATCCTGTATAATTCATCGTCTTCTCCAAACTTATCTTTGGCCCAATCTCTGTGCTTTCTATAATCATGCCCATACTTATCATAGTCATAGAAAACGCTAAAAATTGGTGATAAATCTCGCATAGCAAGCTTCGAGAAATATAAGAAAATCTCACAATATGTATCTAAGTGCACTATCTGCGGTAAAGTTACCCCATTCTTCATTTCATCAGGATCGTAAGATTCATTTATATCAACCAGCTCTTTTAGGACAGTTTCTCTAATATCATCACAAACTAACAACCTTCGTCTAAAATTAGAAAGAGTATCAAATAACAGAAACTTCTTTTCCTCTTCTCTGGATAATGACGACCATTGGAAAATTTCATTTGCTTGCGGACCAGTCCTAGCAACTATTGGATTAGAAGTTCCTCTGTCTGAAATTTGCTTAACTATAATCGTCATAATTTTTTAGGGTACATATTATGGTACAAAATCTAATACATTCAAACCCGATAGCGGGATTTGAACCCTTAAATCCTAATAGCCGCCGATAGCTCCTTCATTGATTCCAGGAGTAGAATAGTCATCATATCCTGATCCAATAGCTCCTTCGTTGATTCCAGGAGTAGAATAGTCATCATATCCTGATCCAATAGCTCCTTCGTTGATTCCAGGAGTAGAATAGTCATCATATCCTGAACCTATTGCCCCCTCATTGATTCCAGGAGTAGAGTAATCATCATACCCCGAACCTATTGCTCCCTCGTTAATCCCAGACGTAGAGTAATCATCATACCCCAAACCTATTGCTCCCTCGTTAATCCCAGACGTAGAGTAATCATCATAACTGTTTGCTGGGTTTGAAAATAAGATTAATAATAGTGAGGTGAGTGTAGATAGTGTGAGTCTCATATTAGCCCTTCCTTTTTAGCTTTGGTGCTACTATGGTGCTACCACATGGATAAATTTATGTCAATTTCTATTAATTTAGGTTAGTTGAATAATCACCCTATCTCATTGTTTTATATATTTATATTAGTTTAAATTAGCATTGGTTAATTTCATCAAGAAAAAACTCATAACCTGAAGGTCATAGGTTCAAATCCTATCCCCGCAACCAACTAGAGTGCCGGAATTGCCGGAATTTTATCACTGAAGATATTTCCAGATTATGTATGTGCACTCTACAAATTACGCAAATTATTAGGTTAAATATAAATCCGCATTGTGATATAAACCTTGCCATATGGCAGCAAAACCAGCAGTAACAAAGCGTAAGGTCTTTTACCTGAGCGGGTTTGATCCACGCGGCGCGGGCTATTATCACCGTCTTTATCGGGATGAATCTGCCAAGCACGCCGCATTGAGCACTGCCGAAATCACAACCGGAAAGCGCAGCAAAGATGGCAATCATGTGCGCTGGCAGGTTGATTATAAAAACGCGAAACATAAGGTTGCAACTGATTATAGCTTTCTGGTCTGGGATGACATTGTCCGCAAACATTGGAATAAAACCACTCCCCGCTTTGTGTTTGAGGCCATCAAAACTTACGCGCATTATATTTTTACCGGAGCGTTCAAGCGCGGGCTTTTCACCAGTTGGCCACCCGCATTTAGCTATATATATCCGTTTTTTGCGCTATTGCTGATTTTGGCGGGAAGCATTTTTGCAGGTTTTGGCATTTATAATTTTCTTGCACCACACAACCAGATATTAGCCATTGTTGCAGCGCCACTTTTCAGCTTATCACTCATTTATATCGCCAATCGGATATTGCAAAAATCGCTCGCTTATTGGATGATAAAATTATTCATCTTTTCGCTAAAATATATCAGGTCGGAATGTGGCGAACTTGATGAGCGCATCACAGAATTTGCCGGAATAATCGCCCGCGAGATTGCCGAAAATGAGTATGACGAAATCTTGATTATCGGGCATAGCACCGGCGCACTCATCATCAATCCGTTATTAGCAAATTTATTGCAGGAATTTAAAATCGATGCAGGAAAAATCAAAGTTATGACGCTTGGCCATTGCATCCCGTTGATGAGCTTTTTGCCCGAAGCGGAGAGTTTCCGCGAAGATTTACGCTTCCTCGCAAAGACAAATTTGCATTGGCTGGATGTTACCGCCGCTACGGATAATGTCTGTTTTGCATATACCGGCCCTTTTGTTGGAATTTGCGAAAATGAAAACAAGAACCTCAAATCAGTTTCCGCACGCCTGCATAAGTTTTATGATAAGGAGAGATATTCCAAAATCAAAAAGAACCGCTTTCTTTGCCATTTTTTATATATAATGTCGGGTGAAAGAATCACTGATTATAATTATTTTGAAATCACTGCAGCCGAAAAAACGCTGGAAGCAAGATTTGCAAATATTGAAACTGCTATACCGCTAGATAAATTCAAATTAGGCAGGAAGAAATGAAGAATTTCACACCGCCCTACCCCACACCGCATAAGAACAAAACCAATTTCCTCAAACGGCTGTTCAGATGCTCAAATTCGTGGATTCATACGCTTTTTGAAAAAAGCTATAAGATGAAAATGGGTTATCTCAGATTGCCGGGTGCTGATTTATTTATGGTGAATGAGAAGTCGTTGGTCAAACGCATTATGGTGACGGAAGCGGATAAATTCCCTAAACATCAGCATATAGAGGAAGTTCTAAAACCACTTTTGGGAGAAAGCATCTTCACTACAAATGGCGAAATCTGGCGCAAGCAGCGCGCGATGATTGATCCGGCATTCAGCCATACCCGACTGGAAAAAGCCTTTCCGCTGATGAATGAGGCAGTACAGGAAATGCTGGAAAGAATGCTCCGCCAAGAAAGCGGGACGGAAAACATAATTGATGTGGAAATGACGCATATCACCGCCGATATCATTTTCCGCACGATTCTTTCTGCACCACTTAGCGCCGAAGATGCACAGCAGATATTCTCGGCATTTAATGAATTTCAGGAAGCCGTGCAGCGTATTACGCTTTTGCACGCATACCGCCTTCCCGCTTATTTCCAGAAGAAGAAAAGTGAAAAATCCGCCGCCAAAATCCGTCCGATTCTCGCCAAAGTTATTCGCAAGCGTTATGAAGATTTTCAAAGTGGCACAGATATAGAAAATCGTGATATTCTCTCCTCGCTCATGCATGCCACCGATAAGGAAAGCGGCAAGCATTTTAGCTATGATGAGCTGGTTGACCATATTTGCATGCTATTTCTCGCCGGACATGAAACATCTGCCAGCGCACTAACATGGTCGTTATATCTGGTTTCTGAATGCCCTGATATTCAGCAGAAAATCTATGCTGAGATTTGCGAGGTTACAAAAGGCGGGGAAATCAACTTTACCCACATCAAAAAGCTGAAATTCACTTTCGATGTTTTCCGTGAGGCATTGCGACTTTACCCTCCGGTTGGTTTTTTTCTACGCACTGCCAGCGAAGATACCTGCATGCGCGATAGAGAGGTGAAAAAAGATGCGATGGTAATGGTTTCACCATGGCTCATCCACCGCCACCAAGACCAATGGAAATGCCCGCACCAATTTATGCCGGAGCGTTTTGCCGAGAATGATGCCAAGGAATCGCTCAAATCCTCATATCTGCCTTTTGGTAAAGGGCAAAGGCTATGTATTGGTCAGGGATTTGCCAATCAGGAGGCGGTGTTGATTCTGGCAAATTTAATCAGGAATTTCCGCTTTGAGAACCCACAAGGACAAATTCCCGAGCCGCTTGGGCGCGTTACAGTCAGACCAAGAAAGGCGATTAAATTGATTATGCATAAGCGTTAAAAATCATAGCGCACACGCTGGAGATTATATTCCTTCAGCAGCTTTTGCCGCGCTTTATAATCAGGCAACACCGATTCCACCAATTGCCAAAAATCACGCGAGTGATTCATATGCTGCAAATGGCATAATTCATGCACCACAACATATTCCATCGCCTCATATGGCACGAAAATCAGGTTGAAATTGAGATTGAGATTCTTTGCAACACTGCAACTCCCCCACAGCGATTTCTGACGTTTTACGACATACCCGCTTGGCGTAACATCAAGAAGCGGTGCGAATTTAGCAATTATCTGCTCTGCCTCTTCCCTAAACTCCTTTTCCAGATAAGCTTTCAGCAGTTTTTTTGCAATACTCTCAACCTTATCATCAGGCGTAAGTTTGGGTAAGGTAATATGAAATCCAGCTTCAAAATGAATAATAGGCGCAATCTCATCACCCATTATTATCGAAATCGGCACATGCTGCCCGCGATAAAACAGTTTTTCACCATCGGCAAGTTTCTTTGGTTGCAAGCGGCGCGAATCAATCCGCAACTGCATTTCCTGCCATTTATTGAACACCCATATCTTTTCACTATCAATGAATGATTTGAGCGCGCGCTTGGAAACCCATTTTGAGGCAATAATCTCGATTTTATTATACGAAACGATAATTTTCCTACCACGAAAGCGCCGCGACCTGCGGATTGTATATTTCAGCTCTTGACCTTTTAATGAAATAACTTCCATAACCAACTTATATTTTATCACGAATTATAAGCAATAAAAAAGCCGGACAATCGCCCGGCTCTTCAAAACTCATATAGATATCAATCCGTTTTATTTGAAACGAAATTGGAATCTACCGCGCTGTCTTTCTTCTTCAACACCGGCAGCAGGCTCAATACCTTCCACAGATTCGTCTGTCTCTGCCGCAGTATTTGTTTCAACTTCTGCATCATTTTTTGTTGCAGCTTGTACTTGTGTTTCATGCTTCTGTTCAGAAAATGTCACACCTTTTGGCTTTGCTTCAGCAGAAATCGGAGCTACCAAAATTGCTAAAAGCATTATAAATACTAGTCTTTTCATATCGTCCCCATCATTGTTAATAGTTTTTTAACTTTCACAAAATTGCATATTTTTGAGTGAATTTCAAGTTTTTTATTCATCTTCACATTTTGTTAATTAAAATGGGTCATAACAGCAATCAGATAAAGTAAAAAAGGATATAGAGATGAAAAAGACATTTTGCGCATTAGCCCTTGCAGGTACTGCCGTAGCTATCGTACCACTGGCACAAGCTGACGGTACAAGCGAATGGGAAGGAATTCCGGGTGAATTCTCAGCTTACGCAACTTTCGTTTCGGATTATACATTTCGCGGTATCACTCAAAGTGATGAAGGCCCCGCCGTTCAGGCTGGCATTGATTGGAACCATGATTCCGGCGTATATGCTGGCATCTGGGGCTCAAATGTTGATTTTAATGACGGTGATGAAGCAACCATTGAAATTGACTATTTCGCCGGATATTCCACAGAGATTTATGACGATTTGACCATGGATATCGGTGCTAGCTGGTATTCATATCCGGGTGCAGCAAATGCGCTGGATTATGATTATTATGAAATCTACGCGTCATTTGAATATGATTATGGCCTTGCAACCGGTGGTGTTGGCGGAGCTTTCACCGGCGATAATTTCGGTGGCACAGGTGATGCACAATATGTGAACATATTTGGTAGCCTACCGCTTCCACACGACCTAACCCTCAGCGGACATTTAGGCAGACAGTGGGTTGAGGATAACACTAACTTCGGCGTACCGGATTATTTTGAATGGCAAATCGGTATGGATTGGGAATATGAGCAATTCATCTTCAATCTTTCCTATGTCGATACTAATCTGAACGAGACATATTGTGCAGATGGTTGCGATGGCAAATTGGTTGTTGGAGTTTCTGCCGGATTCTAAGCGGCGATCAGAGATTTAAGCGATAATATCAGGATAAAGCATTGATTCGAGAGATGCTATGCGGTCACGCAGCAATAATTTGCGCTTTTTAAGCTTTTGAATGCGAATCATATCCGCGCCTGCCAGCTCCATAATCGCAAGGTCAATCGTCCTGTGCTCCGCGCGGAGTTGATCAATTTCCTGAAGTAGTTTTTTATCTTCACCCATAAACTTGCGGTCTATCTTCAATAATTTGTTGGGTTATATCTAGCTTTCAATGCATTATAAAAATACTAGGTAACTAATATAACATAAACAGAGCGCGGTTTCTAGCGTTTTTATAGTTGGAAGTCAAGCTTTTTCGGCAGTTTTCGCGCCATAGTTGCAAAAACCCCTGTAGTTATTTCCTGCGCTTGGGAGCAAAATTTGCGATATTCAATTTATCGGCAAAATCAATCGGCACTAATGTGTGGCTGGAGAGCATAATAATGCCACCCTTTTTAGCTTTTTCCTCGATAATTTTGTCAAGCTCTTCGCAGATTCTATGGTCAAGATTGTTATATGGCTCATCAAGCATCCACGCATCGGCATCGCAGAAGATAAGGCGGGCAAGTGCCACACGTTTGCGCCAACCATCCGACATCTTGGCACATAGCACATTAGTATATTCGCCAAGTCCCAAACGGGTGATAGCATCAGCGATTTTGCCGGTATTACCGCTTAGCTTCGCCCAATATTCGATATTCTCATATACGGTTAATTCCGGCTTCACGGCATAATCATGGCCAAGATAATTGAGGTGAAATTCCCCATCACGAATTGCCGCTCCAATATTTTTACCATTCCAAGTTACGCTTCCCTCGGACGGC
>PCXJ01000037.1 GCA_002787615.1 Alphaproteobacteria bacterium CG11_big_fil_rev_8_21_14_0_20_44_7 | reverse complement strand
GCTGCCCTGCCGAGCCTGTCAGGCAATGTAACACCCGCAGATTATCAATATTCTCCAAAGGAGTTTTTTTGTTAGAGCTTTTCTTTTCCTTGCTATCCACTAACGCAAAAAGCTTTTCCGCCTCATTTGAAAAAGAGAATTTCTCATTATAGCTGGCAATGGATGATGCATAATTTGCCAAGCTTTCCAGAACCTTATTTATCTCAGCCACGCAATTTTTTGCAGCTACAGAGCTATGAAATTCAATTTCTCCAGCGCGCTCCTCCGCTTCAGCCTTTTCGGACTTTGCGAAAAATCTTTTGCGGACATTTTGCGGGGTGAGTGTTAGCAAAGAATCATTAAAAACCGCACCAAGCCCATATTCCTCAATCGTTTTTCTGGTTAAATATGTGTTGGTTGCAATAATCGGAATTCCGGCAGCAATGTATTCGGCAAAGACATTGGGCAGGCTGTGGCTGTGATCGCTGTGCCAATGGTCGGTAATCACAGCGAAATCTGCGCTGGAAGCAAAATCAATAAAATCTATATTTTCGCTAATTTGGCAGCAATGCATTCTTGCCTTTTCTTCTTCGTCCTTGATGAATTGCGCAATCACCCCCTCGCTGACTTTTGTGTCCCTACTCACAACCACCAGATGAAAATCTTTTGATGCATTGATGAGATTTGCCACAAATTCAAAGAAGGCTTTTGTATATGCGCCGGAAGTATATTGCGAACTATCGAAGAAGATAATTCCGGTTTTTATATCGGCGCTGATGCGGTGGCGCAATTTTATATCAGTAGCGGTGGATTTCTTGGATTTCTTCAGATTTGCCGCACCGCTAATCACTAATGGCTTGGCTGCCAGCTTATAATCTTTTTCGTGTCGGCTTTGCAGCCTTTCATTTGCAACAATCAACGCATCTGCCTGCAAATAATAATGTTTCTGATTTTGCAGTAATTTCTTCTTCATAGCCGCATCAATATTATCGGCACGTTTGACATAGATTGTGCTGTCGTGAATCCACGGAATAATTTTCCCTTTCAGATTCATTCGTAAAATCACTTCCGATGCGATTCTAAGCGCGATATTATCTTTAGAGATGAGGATATCCGGGTTTAATTCAGAAATCTTTTCGAAGAAAAAGTTGATATTCTTATTCACGTTCAGAACCAAATCGGACGCAGAAAATTTTCTACCCTTGATATAATCCTCATGCAGCAAAAGACCGATCTTGGGCAGCAGAATTATCTTCACATTACCGATTTTAATCTCTTTTCCTTCGCCGCTTTTTGCAACGCTAAGAATCGTCACCCTATAGCCCTTGCTCTCAAGCTGTTGCGCCATTCGAAGTGAACGTGGAGCAATCAAAGGGCTTTCAAAAGTCAGGATAACCGCATGTTTCCGGCGCACGGAATCAATATCAGCGTGCATATCATGCGCAATCTTATCCAGCATTTTATCAATTTCCGACATGTCTTTTTTCTTTTCAGGCATTTTGCAATTTCTCCTTAGCTAATTTCGCTTTGAGATTATTTGACTTGGTCGAGAACTTCATAAATCTATGGTTATTTTCAGTAATAACATTCCGGTAGCGTTCACGCTGATATTGCATAAACTCAGTAACGGCAGCGACATCCACAGGATTTGCATCCTTTTCACAATCCTCGTAAAGCTCCATAAATTTGCGGGCGACAACCCTGCTATCATGCATTTTTTCGCAGAAAGCGCGCGCCTTCATGCCCAGCTCGCGCCGCGCTTGTTTATCGAGAATCAAATTACGCAGCGTGTCTTTGAATGTGTTCGGGTCGGCAACTGCAAGCGGTGGGCCATCTTCACCAAAATGATGCAATAAATCATCACGCAAATAGCAAATCACCGCTTTGCCCATCGCCATTGCTTCCACCGATAAAAATCCGTACCAGCCAATGCGCAACTGGTCGACCAAAATATCACTTTCCTTATATGCCTCAATTGCCTTTTCATGGGTCATGCCCTCAATCATCTGGAAGCGGAATTTCAAGCCCTCTTCGCGCAGTTCTTCTACGGCTTTTTCAACATAATCCGTGCCTTTGACGATTCTACGGCTAGGTGCGTGCAAAACTAACGGTTCAAAACCTGTAGAACCAGCGCCTATATATTTATAATTCTCTAAATCTATGGCGCGCTCGATGATTCTGGCATCGGGAATATATGTTTGCATTTCAGCATCACATACTGCGATTTTACTCGCAACTCCGCGCATATATTTCATCATTCTACGCTGTGCTTCTTCCGGAAATTTTGCAACATTGCCCGGCCCTTCCTTGGTATAATCAAACTCGCATAATTCACTATACATACTGTGATAGCGCGCTTCCGAACCCATAAAATACATTACGACATGCTTATTTGCCGCACGCAGATTGAGTAAATCAAATCCGGTGGGAAAATCATTGGTGGTTACTTGCCAAAATGCCGGACGGAATATGAACTGAAACACGTCATATTTATTCACCGCATCATTGAGCATCCCATGGATTGAATGCACCGTATCGGGGATAATTTTATCGGCGCGATAATTGAATTTATTGCCATCCATGCAAATCGTATCAGACTCAATCCCCAATTTGCGCTGGGCGCGTGAAATTGCCCATGGCAGGCCTGAAGCTCCGGTTAGCCCGTGCAACACTGCCAGCTTGCCTTGCTTGGTTTTCTTGAGTAATGTATTCGCATAAATTTCAGCCAAACTCACCGCTTGCACTTCCGGTGAATATTGCGCTTTCAATGCTGCGCTAATATTCTTTTTATATTTCGCAGAATTTGCCAGCACCGCCTCAATTTTCTCACGCAATAAATAATAAATTCCCTGCTTGAATATCTCACCGAATTTATGCTCCTTCAGCAGCGCTTCCACAGATTCAGTTTGCGCGGCAATAATCGGAAGGTTTGCATGAATTGCATAATAGATTTCCTGCGGGATTTCATACTCAGAGATTTTGCCGCCCATTGTCGGAGCGAAGACAAAATCTGCATCCGAAATAAATGATATTATCTCTTCAGATTTTGGCGGGTGGACAATTCTTAAACGCCGCAAAACGCCCTCTTCACGCGCAGTATCTTTTATATTCTCGATAAAATGCCCGCGCTCTCCGGTAATTATTGCGCAAATCATTTGCGGGTTATCTGCCAGCATTTTCAGAACAGAATCAATTGCGCCGATTCTTTTTACATCGCCGATATAAACTGCCAGCGCGTTCTCATCTTTCAATTTCAGCGCTTTTTTGATTTTGATTTTTGAGACTTTCTTGCAACTCACCGCAGATGGTAAATCGGCAATTACAGAAGGCGTTTCCGGCAGAAAATATCTCTCCTCATAAACTTGCGCTTTTATGGCATTATCAACAATAATTGCATCCACCTGCCGCAGCAGAACTTCTTCTTTTTTCACATAATTCCTTGCGAAATTATCCTCTCCGGCAGCCAGTGCCGCGATAAATTTTGGTGCAGAGTGTAGCCATGCCGGACAGCAATTCGCCACCCGCAAATCTTCAATTGCGCGGCTTGCAAGCTCCAACCCGCCATAATCATAGGAATGGATAATCTCCGGCTCAATTTCCAGCATAATTTCCGCCAGCTTTGCCGCGCGTGCTGCATAATCAATATGGATATCCACGCGCTTTGCGTCATATGCGATATTATTGATTTTTTCGGTGGATTTTTCACCTCTATCCAGCCCCGAAGAAGGGTTGGCGATGCAGAGAATTTTTATACCATCAATTTCATAGGATTTTGGCGCTGCACCCTTTGCAACACCCAATATCACCGGATGATTCCCCGATAATTTTGCAAGGCGGGCAAGGTTTGTAAGGGATAAATCGGCTGGAGAATCCGCTGATAGCTCGGAATTTGTAAGAAAAACAATTTTTTTGCCCTTTGCTATCGCCACCTATATTACCGCTCTTTGACTATTCTCACCTTCTGGCGCAAGCTGAGTTTTTTCCCATTCTATTGCCAGACGAATCCCCTCGGCGAGAGAAGTTGTAGGTTGCCATCCTAAATCTTTTTGCACAAGCGAAATATCCAAAACCCTGCGTTTTATTGTATCGACTGGGCGCGGCGGCTCACGCTCAATCAGCGAAGCGGTTTTGGTTTCAGCAATCACAGTTTCCGCCAGCTCATTAATCGTGGTTTCTACGCCAGTGCCGATATTATATATCTTACCGATTGCATTTGGATTAATTGCCGCTTCAATCGTAGCCTCGCAGGCATCATCAATATAGGTGAAATCACGGGTTTGCAGCCCATCATCATGGATAACTAGCGGCTCATTACGCAAGGCGCGCCCGATAAATTTGCCTATCACCCCGCTATACGGATTATCCTGATGCTGATTTGGGCCAAAACAGTTGGAATAGCGCACTATGCTGATTTTCAAACCATAATTATTCAAAAAACATTCAGCATAAGCTTCCGCAGAAATTTTGCTGGTAGAGTAAAAAGTCAGCAAATTCGGCTTATCTTCCTCACTGGT
>PCXJ01000039.1:19968-27368 GCA_002787615.1 Alphaproteobacteria bacterium CG11_big_fil_rev_8_21_14_0_20_44_7 | reverse complement strand
AAATTTAAAACATAATCAGCAACTTGGCTTATTTCTGCACTTGTAAGCACATCTTTAAAAGCAGGCATTTGCGAATATCTCGCATCATCATGCCCCGAACGAATACCATATTTTAGGGTTTGGTATATTTCTTCAGTGTTCCCGCCCCAAATCCAATCATCATCATTGAGGTTTGGATAACCTGCCGAACCTGCACCGCCCGTACCATGGCAAGTGGCGCAATTATCCTTAAACGCTGCCTTGCCGCCTGCAAGCGCAAATTCATAAAGCGCCGAGTCATTAGCGATTTCTTCAAAATTTGCATTATGAAAACGCTCCAGATATTTTGCTTTTCTAGCTCTAATTTCGGCTTGCTCTTCTTCCAGCTTTTTATATTGCGTCCATTCTTTTGTACCAGCAGTTCCGCCACGTTCACCTTCGCCGCTTATTGTTGGCCAAGCAGGGTAAAGCACCCAATAACCGATTGACCAGATTACACATACAAAAAATACCCACAGCCACCAACGTGGAGCAGGATTATTTAGCTCTTTAATTCCATCCCATTCATGACCGGTTGTTTCAACGCCTGAATGCTTGTCAATTTCCTTGTTTTTTTCATCACTCATTTGATTCATCCTTCAAAGGTATGTTCTTTAACTCTTCGATTCTCTTTTTATTTTTCGGGTTTAAAGTCCAAATGGCAATCCCCAGAAAAACTATAAAAAAGAATAAGAGGCCGATTATTCCTGCCGTTCCTGAATCCATTACTCACCATCCTTTTTATTCAAATCGGGGTTATAATCTTTCAGCTCTGCCATTGTGCCAAGCACTTGCAGGTAAGCAATGAGCGCGTCAAGCTCGGAAACAAACTCTTCCTTGCCGTCAAAATCACGCATATTTACCTTGCCATAAAGCTCCTCTAATTCTTCATGGTAATCACTTTCATTGCGAGCTTGTGCCATAGCATGGTTATAGGCATTCTCAATCATTTTTTCATTATAAGGAACGCCCATTATCTTCAATACTTCCAGATGCTTACCTATATCGTTTAAATCAGCAGCTCTATTTTTCATATGCTCATAAGCAGGCATAATAGATTCCGGCACAACATCACGCGGATTAATCATATGCTTAACATGCCAACCGTCAGAATATTTTCCACCTAAACGCGCTAAATCCGGGCCCGTACGTTTTGATCCCCACTGAAACGGGAAATCATACATGCTTTCTGCAGCTAATGAATAATGCCCATAACGCTCAACTTCGTCACGCAATGGACGGATTTGCTGACTATGGCAAGTATTGCAACCTTCACGAACATAAATATTATATCCGGCAAGCTCAAGTGGAGTGTATGGACGCACACCTTTTATCGGCTCAATTGTTGTCTCTAACCTAAAGAGCGGCACAATTTCTACTAACCCGCCGATAGAAATCACTATCACTACAAAAATTAGCAACAATATTGAATTCTTCTCTAATTTTTCATGTTTCTTTAGCATGTCGCAGCCCCTTTCATTTCAATAGATTTCACCGCATCTCCGCATATAGTTTTGTAAAAATTATATACCATGATGAGTGCCCCAACGATGAAGAGCAACCCGCCCAAGGCGCGGATTAAATAGAATGGATGCATTGCCTGCACGGTTTCAACGAAGGAATATTCGAGAAAGCCCATATCATCATATGAGCGCCACATTAGCCCTTGCATAATGCCCGAAACCCACATGGCGGTAATGTATAAAACAATACCGGTTGTAGCAATCCACAGATGCAGGCTAACCAAACGCTTGGAATATAATCTCTCTTTTTTCCACAGCACCGGCACTAAATAATATAGCGCACCAAAAGTTATGAAGGCCACCCAACCCAACGCACCGGAATGCACATGCCCGATTGTCCAATCTGTATAATGGCTAAGCGAGTTTACCGCTTTGATAGACATTAACGGCCCCTCAAATGTGCTCATCCCATAGAATGAGAGAGCAATCACCATGAATTGCAAAATCGGGTCTTCGCGCAATTTATGCCATGCACCCGAGAGTGTCATCATACCGTTAATCATCCCACCCCATGAAGGCATCCAGAGCATGATAGAAAATGTCATACCCAGATTTTGCGCCCAATCAGGCAGGGCTGTATAATGCAAATGGTGCGGCCCCGCCCAGATATAGATGAATATTAGCGACCAGAAATGCAGGATTGATAAACGATAAGAATAAACTGGGCGATTTGCCTGCTTAGGTACAAAATAATACATCATCCCCAAAAAGCCTGCCGTCAGAAAAAATCCCACCGCATTATGCCCATACCACCACTGAATCATCGCAGATTGCACACCGGAAAAAGCCGGATAGCTTTTTACGCCAGTGATTTCCAGAGGTATTGAGGCAGCATTTACCAAATGCAAAACTGCAACGGTTACTATGAAGGCTAAATAAAACCAGTTAGCAACATATATATGAGGCTCTTTACGGTTTTTGAGGGTCATTAGAAATACGATTAAATATGCAACCCAAACCACAGTAAGCCATAAATCTGCATACCATTCTGGCTCAGCATATTCTTTACCTTGGGTGACACCTGCTAAATACCCAAGTCCGGCCATTAAGATGAATAGCTGATAGCCCCAGAAAGTGAAGTTACTTAAGCCGTCACCCCATAATCTAGCACGGCATGTACGCTGAACAACAAAATAGCTGGTGGCAAAAAGCGCATTACCGCCAAAGGCAAAAACCACTGCCGAAGTGTGCAAGGGGCGCAACCTACCAAAGGTTAGATATTCACCGAAATTAAGTTCCGGAAATGCCATTTGCAGAGCAATCAAAAGCCCCACGCTAAAACCCGCAATCCCCCAGAATACCGTGGCTAGCGTGAATTTCTTTATAACATCATCATTGTAATTCATAATTATCTTTCCTTAAAAAATTATATTGCCCGCCATATAAAATAGGCTAAATCCATTGAACAGCATCACGATACTGGCAAATTTTCTTATTGTTTGCGGCCATCTGCGGAATGCAAACTGGCTGCCAAACCCCACCAAAAGCAGCGATGGAATTGTACCGATAGTGAATAATATCATTCCCATAGCTGCGCTTATTGGGTCAGAAGTTGTGGCAACCACCATTAGTGCTGCAAAAATTAACCCGCATGGAATAAACCCAAGCATCACCCCAAGGCCATAGCCTTTTAAGCCAGTTGGGTTACTCATTAAAGGCTTTGCAATTCTGCCGATTTTCTCTGCGAGCTTAATTATTATATTTCCACGAAAGATTTTTAATGCACCCTTAAAATATGGCATCGCGCTAGCAATAAAAACACCGCCGGCAATAGTGAGTAAGACTACCGCCACCCAACGCTCAATAGGAGAGCCAATAATCTGGCGTGACAAAATCGCCGCAATGACTCCCAAAATAACATATGTAGTCATTCGACCAAGATGATATGGTATCAGTGCCGAGCCTTTTAGGCGCTGCAAAATATTTGCATCCTCAATCGGCAAGCTATCAAATTTATTTACTACCTGACTCGAAACAAAAGGCCCGCACATACCTGCACAATGAGTAAACCCACCCACTAAACCCGCTAAAAACAAGGTTATAAGCAAGTTGTTATACTGCGTAAACGAGGCACTGCAATGATTGACTAAAAATTCCAATTAACTCTCTAAAGTTACAATTTGAGATTGAAATTATAGTTAAAATCGCTAAAGATGGATTTGACAAAAGTCAATTCTGAGAATCAATTATGAATAACACGCAGAGAATCAGCGCACCGGACTTCGCACATTACGAAGAAATTTTGCAATCTTCGATATTATTCAGAGATATTAAAACTGAGATAGTTTCTGAGTTCATGAGCATGTCTTCTATTATATCTTACCCAAAGAATTCAAATATATTCAACATTGACGACAAGGCTGACTGGTTTTATTTCATAATAGAGGGCTGGGTAAAAACATATCGCGAGACCATGGATGGGGATGAGGTCGTAATTGGCATTCTCGGCAAAAATGAAATCTTTGGTGAGAACGCTATTTTTGAAAATTTCCTTTACCCTTTCAGCGCAGATATAGCTGAAAACGCTGTTCTCATAAGGCTTCCTATCGGAATATTGGCTAAAAAGATTGAGCAGCACCCAGAGCTATCTATAAATTTATTAAGGCATGCAAATGCAAAAATTTCTATTAGCCATAAAGAGAATGAGCATCATATCGTTCAAAATGCCCCGCAAAGAATTGGCTGCTTTTTGCTAAACTTGTGCGATAGCCATACCAAAAAACAAAGCCTGAATTTGCCTTTTGACAAAACTCTTATCGCTTTGAAGTTGGGCATGAAGCCGGAAACCTTTTCCCGCGCCTTAACAAAACTCAAAGAAGAAACCGGAATTATTGTAAACAGCAGGAATGTGGAAATCCCCTCCACACAAATACTGGCAAAATTCTGCTGCGGCACTTGCTCATCACAATATCCCTGTAGTGACTGACTGGATCTTCGGTAATCAAGCATTTGCAGGTTTTTTGATTTTGTAGAGTTTTGTCAGCTATTACTATTATTTCGCACCAACTGCCCCACCAGTGCCCCCATACAAAAACTATTAAGCAGCTTCTTTAGACAAAACAAATAAGTATGGGTTGTTTTTAAAGCACTATTTGTATAGAAAAGTTTGATAATTAACTCTAGGAACAAATATGAATAAATATGCAGCCATAATAGCTTTTGGGCTTTCAGTTTTCGTTCATACACATGCAAAGGCAGAACCACAAGCGGCTGAACCGGGTAGAATTGATGAAAGATTTCAGGAACGAGAACGTCCTGAGCTTTTTAAAACTCCGCTTATAGAAATTGATGAATCCAGCAATGAAGTCTCGGGAGCGGCAGCAGATATAAAATTTACACTTAATGCTGTTGATATTGAAGGTAATAGCATCTTTTCTGACGCTGAGCTTTCTAGCATTACGGAAAAATATATCGGTAGAAAAGTTTCTCTGGCTGAAGTTAATCAGCTCGCAAATGAAATTACCGTTAAATATCGCAATGCAGGCTATATCTCTTCGAAAGCTATAGTACCGCCACAGAAAATTAAGGATGGTAGGATCAAAATAGAGGTTATAGAAGGCGGCGTTGACGAAATTATTATTGAGGGCGATATCTCCGGCAATAAAGATAGAATTACAAGGCTTTCAGATAAAATAAAATCCGGTGGTGCAATGTCTACCGAGAAATTAGAAAGATACCTGCTTCTCATAGAAGACCTACCGGGTGTAACTGCAAAGGCAGTAATCAAACCCTCAAAGAAACCCGGACACTCAAATATTCATATCATTATATCGGAAAATAAAGCTGATTACGCAATTGGTTTTGATAATTATAGCAGTAGATATTTAGGTGAATATAAGCTTGACGGTCAGGCATCTTTTAATTCTCTGTTCGGAGAATATGGAAGAACATCTTTGCATGGAGTTATCACTTCTGAAATCGAAGAATTAAAATATATCGCTGCACAACATGAAATGCAGGTCGGCAGTGAGGGTACAAAAATAATTGGCTCTGCGTCATATACCGATACTGAGCCGGGTCAAGCCTTAGAACCTTTGCAGCTAGAAGGCGAGAGCTTCGTTGCAAGCTTGCGTGCAGAACATCCGTTCATCCGTTCACGTCAGGAAAACTTATTCGGAACTATTGGCTATTCACACAAAGTTTCCGAATCCGATTCTTTCGGTGCGAGACAATATCGTGACGATGTAAGGGCAGTAAGTATAGGCACTTCTTATGATTTATTCGATAGATTCTTTGGTACAAATCAGGCTGACCTGACTTTTACTAAAGGTCTGGATATATTCGGTGCTTCTGATTCATCAGATATACGCTCACGTTCAAATGCCACGGGTGATTTTGAAAAGGTCAATTTCGACTATGCCAGATTGCAGGCAATTCCTGATTATCCTTTATCGGTATATTTTGCCACGTCAGCCCAATATGCATGGGATCCTCTACTTTCTTCCGAAGAATTTGGCATTGGAGGCCGTCAGTTCGGACGCGCCTATGACCCATCCGAAATAACCGGTGATAAAGGTTTGGCCGGAAGTTTAGAGTTTAGATATTTAGCTGACAGCAAAACAAGCATCATCGAAAGCTACCAGCCATTTATTTTCTACGATATCGGTAAGGTCTGGAATGAAGATATTTTTGTCGGAGAGGCTAAATCTATTTCAGTTGCCTCAGCAGGTATCGGTTCAAGATTTAATTTTATACATGATATCTCCGGAGAAATTTTAGTAGCCGTTCCATTGACTAAGAGCATTGCTACATATGGAACACAGGGCGATAACCCTAGAATATTATTTAGCCTGACTAAAAGATTTTAAAATAAAGCTTGCACAAACATTAAAAATAATTAATGTTTGTTGGCAAGATAATAAATGGGATTGGGATATGACAGAATCAAGAATTTTTACGGGTCTAACTGCAAGTATAATGTCGCTGGCATTATCAACAACGGCACTATCAGCACCTGTCGGTGGTGAAGTAGTAGGTGGTAAGGCTAATATTGATAATTCAATAGCAAATGAAACTCATATCAATCAATCAACGCAGAAAGCAGCAATCGACTGGCAATCATTTGATGTAAATAAAAATGAATTAGTACAATTCCACCAGCCAAGTTCATCTGCAATTGCTCTGAACAGAGTTGTCGGTAGTGTTAATCCGTCTAGCATCCTCGGTACATTAAAAGCAAACGGACAAGTTATATTAGTTAACCCTAACGGCGTATATTTCGGCAAAGATGCGGTTGTTGATGTTTCCGCACTTATTGCCAGCACGGCAAATATTACTAATAAAGATTTCATGGACGGCAAGATGAATTTCACTATTGCCGGAAACCCTGACGCTAAGATAATCAATGACGGTCAAATTAATGTAGGTAGCGGTTCTGCCAAAGAGCATGGCTTGGCAGCTTTGGTTGCACCGACAGTAGTAAACAGCAAAACCGGTGTGATTCGCGCCAGATTAGGTAAGGTTCAGCTTTCTTCTGCCGATACCTTCACGATTGACACATATGGTGATGGTCTTATCAACTTCTCGATTGACGGCGACTCACGCGTAGGAACACAAGTTGCAAATGCAGGTGAAATTGCTGCCGATGGCGGCTCGGTGTATATGACCGCAGCAACGGCTAGTAGCGTTCTGGATGAAGTTGTAAATATGAGTGGTAAAATTTCTGCCAATAGCATTGAGGAAGTAAATGGCGAAATCATTTTGGGTGCCGGAAACGGTACTGCAAAAGTATCAGGAAAATTATCTGCTAAGGGCGGTAAAGTTCAGGTTACAGGGAAGAATGTAGTTTTAACCGAAACTGCACACATTGATGTTTCTGCCCCTCAAGGCGGAGGCGAAGTGCTTATCGGCGGTGATTAT